>JBDTYU010000023.1:0-10114 GCA_040005535.1 Ginsengibacter sp.
ATTTCCGGAACCTGACGATGATTGACCTGAACTTTTAGATCCACCTTTGTTTTTGTCATCCTGCATGCCTTTGGATTTGTCTCCCTGGCTGCCTCGATTTATACAATCATATTATTTGCCATAAAAAAATAAGCATAGCTTTTAAAAATATGTGGTACAGAATTCACAATTGTGGAATTCAATTCACGAAAGATGTTATATTATTCAATGAATGAATGAGTAATTAAAATTATACTGCTTATTGATGAAGTGATTTAATAAAGAGTTTTGCCCCTCTTATTTTTCCAGCCTTCAAAAACTTTAAGAGCTTCGTTTCTGTATAAATTTATCAGAGGAATTTTTCGATGCTTTAGATCAATCCTCATTTCCTCGTAAATCATGGCATCATCAAACCCGATAATGGCGGCGTCAGCACGTGTATTGGCATAATAAACTATGGCCGGGCGTGCCCAATATATAGCTCCAAGACACATGGGACAAGGCTCACAAGATGCGTAAATTTCACAACCATCCAATTGAAAGGAGGCGATATTTTTACAGGCATCCCTTATAGCGATTATTTCTGCATGAGCTGTAGGATCGTTTGTAATAAGTACTTTATTATTTCCCCTGCCGATAATAATATCATTTTTTACCACGATGCAGCCAAAGGGCCCGCCTTCATTGTTTTCCATTCCTTTATGAGAAAGTGCAATAGCTTCCATCATAAATTTTTCTTCTCTTGTCATCGTTACTTTACTTTATATAAAGATAGTAGTTAAAGAGTCGTTCAGGTATCTGGCCACTTAAAGTGAACTGATACCTAAGAAATATTTGATTGTACAAAGTTTAATTTGCACTTATGAAAGATAATTTTTCAAAACAGGCGGATTTATATTCCCGTTTTCGTCCGGGCTATCCGAGGGAAATATTTGATTTTTTGCTACCATTAGTAGCTGATAAAAAAACTGCCTGGGATTGTGGCACAGGCAATGGCCAGGTTGCAGTAAAGCTCTCCCAATATTTTGATGAAGTGTATGCTACAGATTTAAGTGCTGCTCAAATTGAAAATGCTGTTAATAAATCAAATATTTTTTACTCAGTCGCAAAAGCTGAAGAAACGTTATTTCCAGATAATAAATTTGATTTGATCACTATTGCGCAGGCAATACATTGGTTCAATTTTGAAAAGTTTTATCAGCAGGTTAAAAGGACTTTAAAGCCCGGGGGTATAATTGCTGTGCTGGGATATGATGTTTTTAAAATAAATAAAAAAATAGATTTAATGGTTGATAAATTTTATCGGGATACGACAGGGCCTTATTGGGACGAAGAAAGAAAATATATTGATGCGCACTATCTTACCATTCCCTTTCCATTTAAGGAAATTACAACGCCCGCTTTTTCTATAAATTATAACTGGGAGTTTGAGAAGGTAACTGGTTATCTAAATACATGGTCAGCTGTGCAGCATTACATTAGAAAGAATAATGAAAATCCTGTAGAGAAATTTTCTGAAGAATTGAAAAAAGTATGGAGTACTGTTTTGAAACGTAAGGTAACATTTCCCATTTTTATGAGAGCAGGAAGAAATTGAAATAAAATTTATAACTTGTTTGTTTCCCGGTAAGTTATTGAATTCAGTTCTACTCCCTGAATTAATTTTTTGCAGTTTTCTGCGTCGCAATTGCATATAAAGCTTTCCATCTCGTCATTAAGAAAGCTGGTATAATCGATAGTCAATTCTTCCTCTGCATTGATGTCTCTTAAAGCAATTACGTTGAGACCAATATATCCTGTGTTGGGATTGCAGGAATGATTTTGCGGAGACCATTCTGCCGGTGCATTATCCCACAAAACAAATACTTCACTGCTTACCGGCCATGCATATCTTCTAAAGTTTTCACGTTCTTCTTCGTTCCAGTTTTGTTCAATATATTTTTTTGTAACCAGGCGGTGTGGCTTTTCTTCGCTTGCGAAGATTATTTCACCAGCTTCAATATTTCCGGATGCATAAATTCCATAGCCTGAAAGAGCATTTCCTTTTACATTATACTTTCTTTGTTTTTCTTTGTGGCGATAAATTCCTTCATTAATTATTTTATTTAAAAAGGCCTCTTTGCCTGAAGGGTCATTCATTAATACATAATCAGCGGAGCCTTCATAACCCTTTTCATAAAATACGGAGCAGGTAAAATTTATTTCAAGAAAAAATAGTTGGTTTTTATCATTTACTCTAAAATCAAGGCGGGCATAACCCACACCATTAAACGCTTTAAATATTTTTGCAGCACTTTCCTTTAGTTGTGCAGCCAGGGAAATATCATTACAGGGCACATTACATTCTTTATGCAGTTCAGATGTTTTAAGAGAATAGGTTTTAAATTTTTTTCCTTCCGGAAAAACAAATTCAAGTGGATTATACACGGTGCAATTATTTTTATGTTCAGCATCTGCTGCCACAAGAACAGTAAACTCACGACCTGCTATATATTCTTCTACTAAAATTTCCGGGTATTCTTCTAAAAGGCAAGTAATTTTTTTCTTAAGAGCCATTTCATTTTTAACAAGAGAATCTCTATCAATACCAAGGCTGTCACCAGCTTTAGCGGGTTTTATAAAAAGAGGGAAAGCCAATCTGGAGATCGCTTTATTTACCTGGGATAAATTTTTTACAATCACATAAGGCGGCGTATTTATTCCACAGGTATAAGCCACATATTTCATTAATTCTTTTGGAGGATCATACAGCACCGCATTAGGACCTGTATAAGGAAGATTGAGTAATTCAAGGGAATGAATAACATCAATGGATGGAACAGACCATTCAAGATATCCCTCACAGAGGTTTACAAATATGTCATACTTTTTTTTTCTAAGTTCTTTAAGCTGGAGATAGGTGGAAAGCTTGTTTAAAAAGACGTGATCAACTATATGGCCGGGAAGCAGGGGTGAAAGATCTCTTGGCGGATCGTAATTTTTATAATCAACATCAGTTGTGGAATAATCAGGCTGCAGCACACACACTTTCATTGGTTACTTTTATGAGACGAATTTAAAATTTTATTACACGAATTAAAACTAATTACACGAATGAACTGCATAATATTTTGATTTTTTAATTCGTGTAATTGATGCATCAAAATTCGTGTCATCTACTTGATTTGAATAAGTTCGAGTTGCTTTGAAGTTTTTTGTTTTACTGCATGAGTATGGGTCAACGCATTTCGTATAATTGTAGCAATCAATGAGCCAAATGAATTACCTGATAAACGAAGTATGGCGCCTATGGAAGTAAAATTTTCATCATCGGATAAACCACATTGTGCATTAACTTCAAGTACATACATCTTTCCTGTATTTTTATCCATTCTTATATCAATTCTTCCGTAACCTTTTCCCCTTACGGCTTTGTAAGCATCAAAGCTTAATTTGCAAATGTTTTTTATGAGTAAGGCATCCGGGGTACGATAATTATAAAAATCTTCATCATTCATTACAGGGGTTTCCTCCTCATACATTTCCCACAATCTGTCAAATGAAAGAAATCTTTCATTAGCGGGAAGCGAAGTATTGAAAACTCTTTCTACGGGCAGATAAATTTTGCAATCTTTTGCAGCAGTACCATTACCAACAATAAGTGTTGTAAACTCCGGGCCATCAATAAATTTTTCTGCCAGCACGCCGCCATCAGCAAGATTCCAACCATGGTAACCTTGCAAAAGTTTATGATACTGCGATTGCAATTCATGTACATTCTCAACTACTGAATGAATTCCCACACCAAGGCTTCCGCCGGAAATTGCAGGCTTAACAATTAAGGGATTCCCCAGGTTTTCAAAAACAGATTTGGCATTTTCACCATAGTCGTTAATTATTTCCCAGGGAGGAGTTGAAACATTTTTTGCTTCAAAAACCTGCTTCATTAATATTTTTGAAGTAGTAATGCGATAAAAATATTCATCAGCACCTGTAAAGCACAACCCGCTTTTTTTAAGATGTCTTATTACGTTAACACCAGGTGCGTTATTAATTTCATCACCATCGCAAAGATTGATCACAACCAGGTTTTCTGCAGATGAGCTGGCAATAATGAGGTCAATTACCCATTTAAAGTTATCATTGGTTACCTGCTGCCATTTCCAGGATACCCGGAGTTCTTTAAATGCTTTGGTAAATTCTTCTATGCTTTGAGTGAAGTCGTAATAGTAGTCAAGATTTACATCATTCGTTTCAACAAAGGGTGCTAAAACCCATACAAAAAGTTTTTTATGAAATGGAAGCATATTCGTTTAAGATCGATGTTTACCAATCATACTTTTTGCAGGTGAGGGATGTTTAATTTTTGCATAATAAAATCAGTAAACTTATAATGATGAATAATTTCCTGAGATAAAAAAGCAGCTCCCTGTATTTTATGAAGACAATTATTTGATCCGCAAAAACAGTTGAAAGGAGATTCCATTTCAAATTCTGTCGATGGATAAAAAAATGTAAGTTCGTCACCTGCTGAAATATTCGTCAAACAACTTAACTGCATTTTAGTTGTGTCAAAAAAAATATTCGGATCGCAACTGTGGTTAATGTATTGTAAAAAATCAGGGGCAAGAATAATATGAACATTGTCATTTATCTGTACAGTGTATTTACTTGCGGCAGAGCATGTTTCAGCGGCTTCGAAAGTTGAAAAAACGTCGCCTGAAATGTAGGGAACAGTGGCATGTAAAGATTTTTCGCCCGTTACATTATTTTGATAAAGTGTTGCAAATCCATAATGAGATATTTTGGTTAAATGAGGCAGTGAATAAGCTGAATACTCCATACTAAAAAATATGTGATTGGTTTACATTTTAATAACATATCTAAATTATTATAAAAAAAAGATGTAATACAATTATATCATTTAAAACTTATCAACAAATGTGAATAGATAGCAAATAATTATTGACTACATTTTATAGAATTAAACGTATTGTTTTTTTAAATGATAAAAGCCTTAAACCTTTTGAGATTTTAAACAGATGCAGAAACAGCTTCAACAGGAATTTTTGCTGTTCTGTTAATGCTATATATTTCAGTGATTCCTTGTTTACCTTTTAAGCGTGTTTCAGCAATCTTAGCATAAGTATAGGTGGAATTTTCTTTTACAAGTTCATCATATAACTTTTTCGAAACCAAAAGCTTTTCACCATAAACATTGCATACGGCTTCAATACGTGCTGCGGTATTAAGGGTATTGCCATGATAGGCAATTTCTTTTTTTATATCTCCAATTTCAACAACCGTTACCATGCCGATACTCATGCCTGCTTTAAATTCGGGAACTATACCATATTTATCTTTGTAATAATCTGTTTTTTTTAAAAGCTCATCATTGAATGCCCAGAATGCATCTACACATTCCATAATAGATTTCATTTTTGAACGCTCCCAGGTAAGAACAGCTTCATCGCCTACATACTGATAAATTTGGGCATCATAATTATGCACAATGGCAAGATCATAAAAACAATCTTTTATAAAGTTGCTGTAAGCAAGATGCCCAAGTTTTTCTGCAATAGTGGTAGAAGAATTAAGATCGACAAACATAAAAATGCGAAACTCTTCCTTTGGATTGTAAAACCTTCCGCTAATGAGTTTAAAAAAATTGCCACGCCCCAACAACCTGGTAATTTCCAATAAAAAACTCAATATTGAATTTACAAGGAAGACGTACAAATAATAAATAAAAGATGCAGGAGATCTTAAAAAGTCCTGAAAGCTTAAGGTACTCATCTCCATCATTTTAATTGCAAAATAATAGATAACCGTAAGTAAGGAAATTATTAAAAGCTGGTCAATGCATAAACGAACCATTAATTTCCAGAGAGGAATTTTTCTGAAGAGGTATTTTTCAAAAAAATATTGAAGAGAGCCAAAAATTGTTCCTGAAAACACTGCAAATGCCGGTATTAAAAAAACAAGTTGCGGAATCGTATAATCAAGATGTCCAAGGCCTGAAACTCCCACCTCACGCATAATATAGAAGAATATTGAGGCAAAAAACCATCCTGCTATATAAAACCTTACATATAGTAACCATTTTTTCAAAAGCTACTTTTTAATTTTTTAATAATAATATCAATAAGAAAATAAGTAAGGTGTATATTCATTTAAAATCTTTTTTCAAAATCTGAAAAATAAACAAATCATATTTACATTCGTGTGTTGATAGAAATTATTTTTACGATTTCTATTACAAATTACGAAACAGAGGTTGGTTTTTAAACAAATATTAAAATGACAGGAACAGATCAAAAAATTCTTTCGATAGATATTGGAGGCTCTCACATTAAAGCTACCATATTAGACATGCAGGGAACTTTTATAAATGACTATGAAAGATTACCTACTCCATCTCCAGCAACGCCGGATAAGGTATTGGATGTTATAAAGCTACTTGCAAAAAAATTTCCGGAGTATGATAAAATTGCCGCAGGCTTTCCCGGCTTTATTAAAGATGGGATTGTGAAAACGGCACCCAACCTGGGTACAGAGCAATGGGCAAATTTTAATCTTAATAAAAAACTTGAAGAAGTTTTAGGCAAGCCTGCACTTGCGGTGAATGATGCAGACCTGCAGGGACTTTCTATTGTGAGTGGCAAAGGAGTTGAAATGATGATCACCCTCGGTACAGGTTTTGGTTCAGCGATTCTTAATGATGGTATGTTAATCCCGCATTTGGAAATAGCCCATCACCCTATTACAAAAAATAAAGATTATGATGAATATATTGGCGAGCATGAATTTAAGAGAATTGGAAAGAAAAAATGGAATGAACGGATGCAAAAGGTAATTGAAATTTTAAAAGTAGTTTTTAATTATGACCGTCTTTATATAAGCGGAGGAAGCGCAAAAGAAATAAATTTTAAGCTCGATGATAATATCATCATTGCAGGAAACAGGGATGGTATTAAGGGAGGCGCCCGGCTTTGGGAACAACAAAATAAAATAGATGCACAAAAGCAGGTAGCGACTGTTACCGAAGAAAAAATTTAAAATTTCATAGCTATGAAACTTGGTATAGCAGCAGATCATGGAGGATACGAACTCAAAAATATTATTCATGAATTTTTAAAAAATCTTGGACACGAGCTTATTGATTACGGAGCATTTGAATTAAATACAAAAGATGATTATCCCGATTTTATAATTCCTCTTGCGAAAGCTGTTGCTTCAAAAGAAGTGGAAAGAGGTATTGCGGTTTGCGGCAGTGGGGTAGGAGCGTCCATTGCTGCCAATAAAGTTAGCGGCGTAAGAGCTGCTCTTATCAACGATCATTTTTCCGCTCACCAGGGAGTTGAAGATGATAATATGAATCTTCTTTGTCTTGGGGGACGTGTAACAGGTTTTATGGCAGCCCAGGAATTTATTCTTTCATTTTTAAATGCAAAATTCACCGGTGAAGAAAGACATAAAAGACGGTTACAGAAAGTAGAAACACTGGAGCTTATAAAAATTAAATAGAATTTTTTTCTGAAAGTTTTACATTTTTTTTCAACTAAAATTTAATGGAGCCAATTTATAAAGTTTTATTTTCTGATATTGGCGGAGTACTTCTTACCAACGGTTGGGGACACGAATCACGCGAAGCAGCGGCAAAAAAATTTGGAATTGATTATGGAGAAATGGATGTATTGCACGACTTCATTTTCAATGTATACGAAATGGGAAAAATTTCCCTGGATGTGTATCTTGACACAGTTGTTTTTAATCATCCCAGGAATTTTTCAAGAGATGAGTTTAAAGATTTCATGTTTGCACAATCTGTTGAATTACCTGGAATGCTTTCATGGTTTATAGGATGGAAAAATAAAAACCATGGACTCAAAATTATTTCAATCAACAATGAAGCGAAAGAATTGAATGAATACAGAATTGAAAAATTTAAACTCCATAATTTCTTTGATGCATTTGTATCATCATGCGAAGTAGGTATGCGAAAACCAGACCCCGGCATATTCAGGCTGGCGCTTGGTATTGCCCAGGCGAAGCCCCATGAATGTCTTTATTTTGATGACCGCATCATGTTAGTAGAAGCTGCAAAAAAAGAAGGCATTCATGCGTACCATCATAAAAGCTTTGAAAGTACTAAGCAAATTATTGAAGAGGCAACTGTCTGAACAGGGATTTGTGTATGGATTAATGGGATTCAGCTTTATAATTTAAATTTTTTATTTGATAAAGTAATTGTTTGTTTACCATCACCATCTAACCATAATATTGGCATTCCTTTCCAGTCAAAAACACGATGGATAATATTCATTTATTGCCTTAATTTTTTTCCTTCACTTTTACCTGGATGCAATGTAACGTCTTTATTCAACCCATATTTTTCCTGCATCCATGGCGAAGAATTTTTAGGCGCCTTACCAAACCGCAGCTTCCATGAACGAATGCCGGTTTTTATTTCATTCCATAAATGCGGTGGCTGCTTATAGCCAAAAGCCCTGTATTTACCCGGTTCAACCTTGCCTTTATTTTTTACAAATAAAACAAAATCGTTAACCCAACTATCAAATGATTCCATAACTTTTTGATCTTCTATCATATCTTCTGCCTGGCTGTCGCTGTATTTTTTGTCTTTGCCAAACAATTGATATTTCCATAAATGATCAGGTACTTCTATGCCTCCATACCTGCATTGCCACACAAGAGGTTGGTACGCTTCCCGGTCATTTTCAAAAGGTTCCTCATCAGGATTAAAATATTCTTTGTGTTGTAATATTTTCGGTCGCCCTTCCTCGTCAAACTCGTCACCTCCATCATCCCCATAACAAAAAAATGCTGCCGTTCTTCCTTCGAGATGATTTATCTGGAGCTCTTTCCATTTGTCTGAATGTTCCAGCGCCATGGCCATTTCAGGATCTTTATGATCAATTAAAGTTTCATCAGGATTGCCGCCATTCATACAAACCAACCGGTCAAACATTAATTTTAAATTACTGGAAGGAGCGTACCAGTTGATCGGGCCAATGATTGCCCATGCATCAGCCATATCAAGGCGAGCATACAAATCAAGATTCCACATTAAATCCTTTTCTGCCCATGCATTTTTTTTATAACAGTTACATGGCCATACGCACAATGCCATCGATGTGGAAACGCAGGCGTTACAACTTTGTATATGCTCACGGTTATAAACATTTCCCAGGTCTTCATAATCTATTTCCCAATCCTGAGGTAAATTTTCAGCCATACGAAGCATCAGCATTCTTGATTTGGAATCTACACCGGGGCAATTATATTCTCTTCGGTTAGATCCTGAAATAATTAAGATCCTGAAAGGCCTTTCGCTGGTTGGCAGTTTTGCATTTTCATCATTTGGCTTCATGAAATAAAATTTTATCTTGATAATTTACGGTATATTTTCAATAAACGTTTTTGTGATAAACCCAGGTAATACAACAACCAGATAATAAAAAATGTTCCCTGCGTTTTATAAATTCCATTCTTTAAATATTTCCTTGCTGAAGTTATTACATACCCATTAATAACTTTGAAAGATGAAAACTTTTTAAGGCGGTGAATAATTTCCTGGTCTTCCATAATAAATAGCCTTTCATTGTATCCGCCGCATTTCTCAAAAACTTCTTTGGTAACAAATAATCCCTGGTCACCAAAGCGTACAGCATTTACATTGAATCTTGTAAACCATGCATTTGCTTTTAAGAACCAATGGTTGTAGTCAAATGAAAGCCTGAAAGAGCCTGCATGAAAATTATTGTCTGCTGCATCTTGTATTTTTTTTGCAAAGCCCGGCGAAGCAATTGAATCTGCATGTAGAAAGAAAAGTATCTTACCGTTAGCCATAGACGCACCTGCATTCATTTGAGCGGCCCTGTTTTTACTTGGTATTGTTATAGCTTTTACTAACAAATTTATTGCGATCCCAACCGTGTTATCGTTGCTGCCTCCATCTGCGATTATTATTTCACTGATGTATTCTTTATCATAACCATTCAGTAAATTAGATATTGTCGCTACTATTTTTTCTGCTTCATTAAAAGTTGGGATGATAATGCTTATCATAGATTATGGACAAACATAGTTACAAAAAACATTACATTGATTTAACTAACTAATATTTGGGTTG
>JBDTYU010000024.1:0-5830 GCA_040005535.1 Ginsengibacter sp.
CCTGGTTAACAAGATAATTAAAAGCATAGCATACAATTTCTATAAAACCATTTACGTTAACTGCTGTTGTTTTGTTCTCAATTTCCCAATCCAGTTCTTTAGAAGTTTCTCCGTAGCCACTGTTATAAACAAGAATATCAAGCCCCTCAAGCTGCTCGATAAGACTTTGAAAGTGTGGTATATTTTCCTTACCCGTTACATCAAAGCATTCAATAAAAACATTTTGTGGAAATTCTTCCTGCAGCGATAATAGTAATTCCATTCTTCTACCGGTAACGCCTACACGAAATCCTTTTGAAGCATAAATACCGGCAAGCTTTCTTCCAATACCCGAAGTCGCACCAATGATAATTATTTTTTGTTGCTCATCTTTCATTAAAAAATTATTATAATTATCACCTCTTTCCGAATAGCAAGCTTCCTATCCGCACCATGTTGCTGCCTTCGGCTATAGCGATTTTGTAATCGGCGCTCATGCCCATACTTAAAATTGATAGCCCTCTAACCCCCGAAGGAAGAATGATAGAAGTTTCCTGTTCGAGGGATAATTCCTGAGGTTTCAAGTGTTCATCCCGTTCATTGTTTAGGGTAAAATAATTATCAAATAAATTTTTTAATATTTTGAATTCACTCCTGATTTTTTCTGTATCATCAGTAAAAGAAGCCATTCCCATTAAGCCACGGATACGAACATTTGCGTAATTCGTATAATTCGTGTAATTCGTGTTTATTAATTCATGCAATTCATTTTCATCTAACCCGAATTTTGTTTCTTCTTTAGCAATGTGAACCTGTAGCAGGCAATCAATTACCCGGTTGTTTTTTTTTCCCTGTTTATCAATTTCAATTAATAACTTTTTGCTATCTACCCCATGTATCAATGACACAAATGGAGCGATAAATTTTACTTTATTGGATTGAAGATGACCAATAAAATGCCAATGAATTTCTTTGGGGAGCTGTTCATATTTTTGGGTTAATTCTCCTACATAATTTTCTCCAAAATCTCTTTGTCCAAGATTATATAATCCTAATATTTCTTCAGCAGGTTTTGTTTTTGAAACAGCAACGAGTGTTACATTTTTGGAATTAAGCTCAGCAATAATATTTTTATAAACTTCTACTTGTAAGGGCATGATCAAATACTGATTGTTGGAATAATTTAATACCTAAAAGGTTTTAAAAAACTGTGAGTATGTTGGAATTTTTGATTAGCGTATTGGCATATTAGCAGGTACTACATTACTTCAAAATTCCCCTGCTGATTACAATTCGCTGCACTTCACTGGTGCCTTCATAAATTTGCGTAATCTTGGCATCACGCATCATTCTTTCCACATGATATTCTTTTACATAGCCGTAACCTCCATGAATTTGTATAGCTTCTGTTGTAGCCCACATAGCGGTTTCGCTTGCAAATACTTTTGCCATAGCAGCGCTTTCTGTATAATCAATTCCTTTGTCTTTTTGCCAGGCGGCTCTAAAGCAAAGCAATCGTGCTGCTTCAATTCTTGTAGCCATATCCGCAAGTTTAAACTGGATGATCTGGTGATTTTTAATTTGCGTACCAAAAGCTTTACGTTCTTTAGAGTACGCTAATGATCTTTCGTAAGCACCTGAAGCAAGCCCCAACGCCTGCGATGCAATACCGATACGTCCTCCTGAAAGAGTCATCATGGCAAACTTAAAACCGAAACCATCTTGTCCAATTTTGTTTTCTTTTGGAACTTCCACATCGGTAAAAGAAACGCTATGTGTGTCGCTCCCGCGAATTCCCAATTTATTTTCTTTAGGCCCCACTGTTACACCGGGCCAATCTTTTTCAACGATGAATACATCAATACCGCGGCTTCCCTTACTTGCATCTGTTTGTGCGAAAACCAAATAACAGGATGCACTATTACCATTAGTGATCCAGTTTTTTATTCCATTAATCAGATAGTGCCCATCTTTCTCTACTGCCACGGTTCTCTGCGAAGTGGCGTCACTACCAGCTTCCGGCTCACTAAGTAAGAAAGCGCCAATATATAATTTGCCATCTTTTTGGCCCTGTGCAAGCGGTGTTAAATATTTTTTCTTCTGCTCTTCATTCCCGAAAGCTTCAATACCATAACAGACCAAACTATTGTTCACACTCATGCATACACTTGTGCTTGCGTCAACTTTACTTATTTCTTCCATAGCAAGAACATAACTTATCGCATCAAGGCCAGACCCCCCGTAAGCAGGATTAATCATCATACCCATAAATCCTAATTCAGCAAGTTTCATCACCTGGTCGTAAGGGAATTTTTGCAGCTCATCTCTTTCAATAACACCGGGAAGGCATTCGTTATTTGCAAAATCACGTGCAGCCTGTCGTATCATCAATTGTTCTTCTGTTAACTTAAATTCCATAATGATATTTATGTTACAAAAATACGGTTTGCAGTTTTAATACATTTTTTATAACAGATCATGAAAAGCTAAAATTCAAAATTTAAAATTTATAACTGTACGCTTACAACTTGAAACTCATAATTCATTAACTACCTTTGCGCACTTTATGAAATATATTAATGAAATAAAAAAGCGGAGAACGTTTGCAATTATCTCTCACCCTGATGCCGGAAAAACTACGCTCACTGAAAAGTTTTTGTTGTTCGGCGGCGCTATCCAAACTGCAGGCGCAGTAAAAAGCAATAAGATAAAGAAGCATGCTACCTCCGATTTTATGGAGATAGAAAGACAGCGTGGAATTTCTGTGGCAACTTCGGTAATGAGCTTTGAATATAAAAATACTTTGGTGAACCTGCTGGATACGCCCGGCCATAAAGACTTTGCAGAGGATACCTATCGTACGCTTACTGCAGTTGACAGTGTTGTGCTTGTAATTGATTGTGTAAAAGGTGTGGAAGAACAAACGAAACGATTGATGGAGGTCTGCCGAATGAGGGCTACTCCTGTTATTGTTTTTGTAAACAAGCTTGACCGGGACGGTAAAAATGCGTTTGACCTTTTGGATGAAATTGAAACTGAATTAAAAATTAGTTTGCATCCTTTGAGCTGGCCCATAAATATGGGGAGGGAGTTTAAAGGTGTTTATAATTTATATGACAAGAGCCTGCTGCTTTTCAATCCAAATCAAAAGGCAACAGAAGAAGATTATTTACCCCTTGATGATTTGAATGATGATATTTTACCGACTAGAATAGGAACAAAAGATACTGCACAGTTACGGGAAGATGCTGAATTAATTGAAGGTGTCTATGGTGATTTTGACAGGGATCTTTACCTGCAGGGAAAAGTAGCACCTGTATTTTTTGGAAGCGCCATTAATAATTTTGGGGTTAAAGAGTTATTAGAAACTTTTATACAGATAGCACCATTGCCGCAGCACCGGGCAGTAACCACGAGGATTGTAGAACCGGGCGAAGACAAATTCAGCGGATTTATTTTTAAAATACATGCCAACCTCGATCCCCGTCACCGTGACAGGATTGCTTTTTTAAGAGTATGTGCCGGCAAATTTGAGCGTAATAAATATTTTCATCATGTGCGTTTAGGCAAGGACGTTAGGTTTAGTAACCCTTACAGTTTTTTAGCAAGAGATAAAGATGTAATCGAATCGGCTTACCCAGGTGATGTAGTTGGCTTGTTTGATACAGGCAGTTTTAAAATCGGTGATACGCTTACTGAAGGAGAAGATTTTTATTTTACAGGAATTCCTTCATTTTCACCTGAATTATTTAAAGAAGTTGTAAATAAAGACCCCATGAAAACAAAGCAACTTGAAAAGGGATTATCGCAACTTACTGACGAAGGCGTAGCACAATTATTTACACAGTTTGGAGGTAACAAAAAAATTATTGGTTGTGTGGGAGAGCTTCAGTTTGAGGTAATACAATATCGATTGTTAAATGAATACAGTGCTTCTGTTCAATTAAACGCTCTTCCATTTTACAAGGCCTGCTGGCTTACTTCTCAAGACCCAAAAAAGTTGCAGGAATTTATAAAGTTTAAATCATCTAACATTGCGGAAGATAAGGATGGACATATAGTGTACCTTGCACAAAGCGAATGGTTCCTCAATACCGAGCGAACCAATAATCCTGGTATTGAGTTTCATTTTACCAGTGAAATTCATAAATAAAAATTAATGATATTCGAAACAGAAAGATTGTATGTTACAAAATGGAAACCAAGGGATTTAAATGCGCTGCATGAACTATACAATGATACGGCGATAAAAGAATTTATTCTTCCACAGCTTACTATTGAGGAAACAAAGTGCATTTTTCAAAATCAATTAAATAATTATAGCGGGCATTTTCCATTCGGAAGATATTTTATTGTTGAAAAACTTAGTAACAAATTTATCGGCCTTCTTCTTTTCAAAAAAGATAATGAGAAGAAAGGGGTAGAAATAGGATACTCATTGATAAAAAATTATTGGAAAAAAGGATATGCAACGGAAATTGTAAAAGAAAGTATTGCCTGGATATTTGAATCTAAAGGATTTTCATCTCTATACGCAATAACCGGAATGGACAATGAAAATTCAAAAAATGTTCTATTAAAATGCGGATTTATTCCTGAAGAAAACTTTATTGAAAATGGTGAAGAGATGAATTTATTCGGACTGCTTAAAGAAGACATTTCTTTATTGCAATAATATGCTTTTACTTCGCTTAAGACTACTTGATTAAAGCTACTATTCCCTTTCTTTCAATAAGC
Organism: Ginsengibacter sp.; assembly: GCA_040005535.1. Lineage (GTDB taxonomy): Bacteria > Bacteroidota > Bacteroidia > Chitinophagales > Chitinophagaceae > Ginsengibacter. Next base: position 4,717 of record JBDTYU010000024.1, read on the forward strand.
AGGCAGCCAATTTTTCCTCTAATTATATAAACGTAAATATTTGCATCCTGCAACTGTTGTTTATACTTTCCATCCCAACATACAGCAACATTATTAGTATGAAATACTTTATCACCATACCTGTTGTAAATACTGAAATTCAGATCCTTAATACTATCCCAATACTTTATTCCAAAACAATCATTGATACCATCACCATTTGGAGTAAAAGCATTTGGCATTAAATTCAATGCCGTTACATCAACTTGTTTTTTGAACGGATTAACATCGACAGGGATTTTCAGATTGAACATATTTACTCCATCCTGGCCGGGAGTAGTGCCATAAGGTTCATTACCTTTTGGAATGATAACTCCGTTGATGCCCCCGGTTTTATTTACAATGATATTTGAAGGAAGCGAAATATTATTTGACCAAAATATTCCTGCGCCCCCACCTCCTCCGGGTCCAGTTCTTGTGGCGTTAGGAGTAGCATAAACAATTAAATCACCTCCCTTGCCACCACTTATATCAATGGTGATGCTTGAAATAAGTTTACTATTTTCAATTAGCACAGTTCCTCCTCCGCCACCGCCGCCACTTCCATCATGACAAAGATCAACCGGCGATAAATTACATTGTGGAGCTTCGTCGCCCTTTGCTATTATTTGATAACCTGAGGTATCAATAATTACAGATGATTTAATAATTATAATGCCTGCGCCATTACCTCCATTCATAGGCGAGCCACCTACACTCACTGTATGGCCTGAACCACCACCACCACCCATAAATATTTTATTAACAGAATTATTGTAGATAAGTGGCTTTCCTCCTATTCCTCTGTTATCAGTTGCAGAACCGTTACAGGCATCTGATTGATAACCACCAAAGCCACCGGCTCCGCCGTTTGAACCACCCCCTCCGCCTGAGCTGTGGCCATTACCACCGCCTCCGCCGTTTGCCGGAGAACCTTTACCCCGGGCAATTGCTGAATCAATATTTATAATGGATTCACCTTTATCCGCAGCTCCGCTATCTCTTAATGGATAGTAAAATGAGTTGTAATCACAATAAGGCGTTGTTGTATTTTGATTTGGACTTTTACCTCCTCTGAAACCTTTGCCTGTTACAT
>JBDTYU010000025.1:0-3904 GCA_040005535.1 Ginsengibacter sp.
AGCATTAAAATTTGTACAAGTTTTTTATTTATTACTTAGTGAATTAACTATGTCTCTATTTTCTTAAGAAATGGTATAAACCTAACCAATATCCGTCTTCATCTATTTATAACAAATGGCAGAGGTTACCATCTGCCATTTGATACTATATAAGCTCGTGTTAAAAATGAATTCTATTATTTTTTATCCCAATTAACTTTTTTGATTTATCAAAATATTTTCATTTAGTTCGGTTTCCTTACCCGAGACCAACAAAGTCAGAAGTGCGAACATGTACTCCGGCATAGATGCGTGTGAAAGATCTACTTCATTTGCACGATCAGAAAATTTTGTAAAGGTGCAAGCCGTAAATCCCAGGTCGTTAATAATATCAGCATCAGCTCAATTATCTTTAACTGGTTTACTCATGCAAGTTTATAGCTCCTACTTTATTTCCGATCTCATGTGCCAGGGCTAACCCTGCATTAATAGAAGGAAGATAATGAATACCACCATATAGCCTTGAAATCCCCGCTTCTTCTGCTGCTGCAAATAAGCTCGTAAATGTTCTGGGTGCCCATCCCCTGAAATCATAAGTATGGTCAACAAAAGTCAGGTGATCCCCCAAAACCCACGTAACAGCCTGCATAACTGAGCCGGTTACAAATGCATGAGCGGCGGGATATTCAGGATGCGGAGGAGTGGGTATAAATGATAGCCAGGTGGGGCTAATTAATTTACGGATATATGATACCGGTCTGATGAGGTTGTATGTATATTTAGATCTGAAACCTACGATAGCACCATCCCGTTCTGCGATGCCTGCTTTAGCATAAGCCTCTGCAGCAACTCCGAGGCTTGAATGTGTTTGTTCTATTGCCTGCGTTACAAGTGCCATATCATGGCCGGCTGGCGTATAGGCCACAGCGTTACCCTGATCAACCCAAAATAAAGCGATGTTTTTTTGTTCTGTGGTTAACGTTTGAGAAACGTCATAAACATGTTTCACAATTTTATAAAAATCGGAATTAGGATCCTCGGAATAGGCGGCAGGAAATGGCGGTACCACCCCAGTCAAATCTGCAGCTAAATAAGTACGGGCAATTCCAAAATAAGCATTTACAGGAGGATTTACAAAAGCAGGCGGAGTAGGTACCCATGCACCAGGAAAAACCGGGGCAACATATCCTATGCTCGTGACATTTAAATTGTCGGTCTTGTACCAGTTATAAATTGCGGTTGCTATACTTCGGCCGAAAGCCTGTGAACGATTAAAACTTTCAGAACCTTCTGCAGGAGTCAATTTTTGATTGTACGCATTTTCCAGAGAATCTATGCTGGCAGAGTTTACAGTCGTGAGGCCCTGATAAAATAAACGGACCATGCTGGCTAATGCAGCGTTAGCGCTCACCTCCCAGTTATAGCCGTTGTTATTTTCTTTGGCTGGCATTTCCGGCATTTGATACAATTTAGTTGAAAGGCTTACAGAATTTTTAGTTCCATACCGTACTGACTCGTACAAGCCAATACCGATATATCCGAAATACAAACCATTCAATGTTGAGTTTCTTTCAAGCAGAAAACGTAATTGTAATTTATACCAGTCTGTTGCTACATTGGCATCCGCAATTTTTGCATACGATTGTAGCTGATCAGAATTTGACTTATCAACTTTTTTGCAACTGTTGACACTAATTATCACTGATATGATTGCCAACATGTACATTGTTTTTTTCATTTTTAGTTTTTTAGAAGTTTAAGAATATTTAATTGCGCATAATGCTAATAAAGACGCTATGTATTTATCTTACTGTATATTCATAACAATCACTTGTAAGAACTACAGCCATAGTTACTGCGTCTATAACACGAAAGTGAATATCGAAATTGGAACCTGTAGGAATAGCAGCTATGCTGCGCCATAGGTCTTCTCTACCTGTACCTTTATCATTAGTAAGAATAGCCTGGGGAATTAATCCTTTACCTAATGTTAACCATGAAGTGCTTGTACAGTTACCATCAATTACGTTGATTGCATCTACTGCACGTTGCAGGAGATAAGAATGGCCCGGTGCAAGATCTCTAACCCATGTATCTAATGAAATAATTTTAGCTGCATCATTGTCCTGCCTGAACTTAATAAGTCCAAAGGCTTCGCCATCTCCGCGAAGAATAACCTCCAGGTTGAAGGTAGGATTACCAGATGCTGAAGTGGCGTTACTGGTTATAGCGGGTTGCTGATCTCCTGCATTGGTAGAAAGGTCTTTTTTGCAAGAAGCAAGTATTACCAAAGCAAAGACTGCAGAAATGAAAATTTTTTTCATGGCAATATTTTTTTTTGTTAATAAATAAAAAATAAAGGGTTGTATTATAAAATTTAATACAAGTGCAGAATGGTTTTGGGAAGGATAGAATGATGCCCCGAAAATAAGGGTAAGACATAAATAGAACAACCCCTCAATTGCGGGTATTTGAGCGAAGCATGAAATTTGTAGAATCAAACAGGAATGAGGCTATACCAATTTCTCTTTTATAGCTTTAGCCACCGCTTGAGTAGCTGATGCGACGTGAAGCTTTTGATAAATACTTTTTACGTAGCCTCTAACAGTTTCATAACCTAAAAATATTTTTTCAGCAATGCGTGGTATGGGCATGCCTTCAGTAAGTAGTTGCAGAATTTCTTTTTCTCTAAGAGTAAGCTGATAATTATTAATAGCTGTTGAAGAAGGAATGAATTTTTGAAAGAGTGTAACAACTTTAGCGGCCACTGCAGGATTGAAAGCAACACCACCATCTTGTACATCACTTATCGCTTCCAGCATTTTTATGAATGAAGTACTTTTTAAAATATACCCATTAGCGCCTGCGCATAGTGCTTCAAATATTTTATTATCATCCTCAAAAACAGTTTGCATTAATATCTTCACTTGTGGAAATTCTTTCTTGATTAACCCTGTTGCTTTTATTCCATTGATGCCCGTCATTTCGATATCCATCAGTACTACATGAGGATTACTTTTTTCAATATCGTGCTTCCAGTCATTACAACTGGTAAAGCTTCCTGTGCATACATAACCTGCCGAACCATTAAGAATAGAACGATAAGCATCCATCATTATCGGGTTATCTTCAAAAATGGCCACACGTATTTCTTTATCATCATTCACTTTATAAATATAGGCTGAAATATTTTTTTGGTATACCCCACAAACGGGGGTTAATTTTCTAGTGTTATAATTGTTCCATCACTCATTCGTGATTGGATATTTAATCTTGCATTGATTTCATCTGCTCGTGCCTGCATATTTTTTAAGCCGTTACCGCCTTTGTTTTCGGCAGGTATAAAACCATTGCCATCATCTTTTATCATAAGCTGCCATTTGGAACCTTTGGCATGCAGGCTATAATAAATGTTGCCACAAGCTGCATATTTAAATGCATTGTTCATTGCCTCTTTACTCACGAGGTAAACTACTTTACGTTCTCTTATGTTTAAGTTTATCAATTCAGTTTCCTTGTCTGTTTCAAAGTGCATCACTATATTTTTTGACGCTGCAATTGATACTGCAAAAGACTTTAATCGTTGCAAAAGTTTTTCAATACTATCATTTTGGGGATTAAATATCCATACCATATCACCTAATTTCTCGATAACATCCTGTGTATAATTTTTTACTTTAAATAAATAATCTGAAGCTTTTTCCAGTTCATTATTTTGCAGCTTTTCCGATGCCATTTGGCTTAGCAGGTTAATACCGCTTATTGATCCTCCTATTTCATCGTGCAAATCCTGGCTGATACGGTTACGCATTTCCAATAAATTTATTTTTTGCCGCAGGCGATATCTAAACAACATATAGATACTTGCGATTAAGACCATAATCGTTAAAGTATAAAACCACCAGGTTTGCCAAAACGCTTTTTT
>JBDTYU010000026.1:0-14980 GCA_040005535.1 Ginsengibacter sp.
GATTTTAGTTTGTAAAATTAATTATAGTTAAACTAACGGCATTTATAAATACTATTAAGAATTAGTAAATTTGATGTACTAAATTTTATATTATGAGTATAGCAGAAATGAAAAAAGTAATAAATGAAAAGGTCGAAAATTTGAATGAATCTCAGTTAAAGGTAATTTTGAAAATAATTGAAGAAGCTAATGATCAACAAAAGGAAATAAAATTTAATGCAGAATCATTTTTTGAGGAGGTTGTAACAAAATATGGAAATGTATTACAAAAATTAGCTCATTGATTTTAAAAATTGATATTCTTAAGCTTCATGAATTGTCTATTCAAAAATATGGAGGCTCGGACGGTGTAAGGGACGAAGGATTATTGGATTCTGCAATAGCAAGGCCTTTTCAAACTTTTGACGGAGCAGATTTATATATTTCAACTATAGAAAAGGCAGCGGCGATTGCAGAAAGTATTATTATCAACCATCCATTTATAGATGGTAATAAGCGAACTGGATTTTTAACAATGTTGGCAATTTTAAAAATTGGTAAAATGAACCTAACAGCTAATGAGGAAGATGCATATCAATTCACTATCTCCATCTCAACAGGCGAAATAAAGTTTGACCAAATCGTTGAATGGCTTACAAAAAATACTGAAGCTTTATAACTTTATGACTTTATGCCAACCCGAATTGCTTTAAATGATGGATAGCATGTTTGTGAAGTAATTGAATATTCATGTCATAATCAAGCTCTCCAAAAAATGCATTTCTGGTTTTTAGATCGGAATGTTTTTCAAAAACTTCAAAAAAGTAATCCAGTTCTTTTTGCAGTTTATCAGTTGCCGATCCCATATCAGGTTTACGAAGCGGCAACCCTTCTTCAGCGATCAATGGATTTTTAGTGTTTTCTTTAAAAGGTTGTTCACTCATTAAAAACTCCCTGTACTTATGTAATCTTTCACCTTCATTTAAAAGCGGTAATATGAGTTTGCCATTTGCGTTTTTTACAGCATCTGTAAAATGCTCGATCATTTGTTGTGCATTCATAATACCCCATTTCCCTTTTTCATCTCCCTTTAATTTTTTAAGGAGTGAAATAAAATCTTTCTTTAGAAAAATTTCTTTTGGAGTATTCATTTAAAACATTAATAATCGTTTATAGTAAACTTCATTTTTTTTTCATGAGGGCATCAATTTCTTTTGTAAGCCCTTTAAAAATATCATCTATACTTCCTTCGCCTTTTACCATTATAACTTTATTTGATTTTTTATAATGATCTGCAACTGACGAGGTTTTTTTATGATACTCAAGAATACGGGTTCTGATTACATGACCATTATTATCATCGGTACGGCCGCTTGTTTCGCCACGTTTGTCAAGGCGCCTGAACAGTTCTTCTTCACTTACATCCAATGCAAGCATTATATTAATAGAATTTTTTTTAAGTTCCAACAGTTTATCTAATGCTTCCGCCTGGGTGGCAGTGCGTGGAAAGCCATCGAATAAAAAGCCTGCTGCATTAGGATTTGCATCCAATGCATAGCTTATCATGCCGATTACAACTTCATCAGGCACCAGTTGCCCTTTATCCATAAATTTTTTTGCTTCGAGGCCTAATGGAGTTTTGCGGGAAATTTCACTTCGTAACAAATCTCCCGTAGAAAGGTGTTTAAGATTGTATTTAGCGATTAATTTTTCTGATTGCGTGCCCTTCCCACTGCCAGGTGGCCCAAATAAAATAAGATTGAACATACTTTCTTAAATCCTTGTGAAGTTCAAATATAATGGATGGATTTTAAAATTCCTTATTCGTACTCATTATTGTTTAGAACATAGAAGAGTAGCATGTAAATTCAATATTGCAATTCTTTTACTTTGAAAAAGAAAAAGATTAATAAGAAAAGTAGGTTATATCTAAGTACGTCCCGTAAATAATCTTCGCAATAAAGCAACTATCAAGGTGAAAAGTGCGGAGCCAATTACCGCCCATATAATGGGAAAAGGTTTGCCGTCAATACTTATTGTAAAAAAATGTGGCAGTCCCATTTTAGCGGCAACCCATAAGCCGATATAAGCACCAATAAAACCAACAATTATGGATATCAGGCAGCCACCTAAATCGTAGCCAGCCAGTGATTGACCAATGCCACCACATATTGCAGCGATGAGCAACAGGACTAAAAATCCAAGTATAGTCATAATTTAAATTTTTATGAATTTTTATAATATTAATCGTAAAGTTGAAAGTGTAAAAGCTTTAGAAATTAAAATTTCATTATGCAGATTTTTTTTTATTTTATTTATCGGTATCTGCTATCACAAATTACAAGTATGAAAAATATAAAAACCTTTAGACTTTTAAAGAAAAGCTTTTAACAAATTACTCAGCCTTTTAGCTCCTTCGAAGTTTCTTTATCAAGGAACCAATGCAGTTCACCATTTTCCGGTTTTATAAGTTGAGCAGGCAAAATTGATGGCGTATATTTTCCTTCAATAACTTCTTTCAATATTTTCGCTTTAGTCTTCCCTGCAACCATAAAAGCAATATTTGATGCACGGTTAACAATTACAGGAGTTAATGTAATGCGATACATTTTCTGCTCTTCATTATATACAGCATTTACCCAGTTCTGTTCGTCTGCATCTAGTAACGGCGAGCCGGGGAAAATAGAAAGTGTGTGACCATCATCGCCTATTCCCAATAATATAAGGTCAAAGCTTTTAATAGTGTTATCAAAATAGGTATGGAGAATTTTTTCATATTCTTTCGCGGCGAATACCGGTTCTATATCAGTACGCATTTTATGAACCTGTGCAGCAGGAATATCAATATGGTCAATTAATATATCATACGCCATTTTCGCATTGTTGCGATTATCATTAAATGGTACAGCCCTTTCGTCACCCCAAAAAAGATGTACTCTCTTCCAGTTTATTTTTTCTTTGAATTCAGGAGCTGCTAATTTTTTATATAGTATTTGAGGAGTTTCACCTCCTGAAATCGCCAGGGTAAAAAATTCCTGATTTTGCAAAGTGGATTGTATAATATCACACATCCATAATGCAAGTTCATCAGCCAGCTTTTCTTTGTTTTTATAAATATGTAATTTCATTTTATTTACGTTTAGCAGGTAAGTTTATCCAGTTGTGCCCGTCTCTTGCAATAAGCGCTTCAGCGTCCTCGGGCCCCCAGGAACCTGGTGAATAATTTGGAAAATCCAGGGGTTTCCGGTCTTTCCATACGTCAAGTATCGGCATTACTACTTCCCATGCAGCTTCTACCTGATCTGCTCTCATAAACAGTGTAGCATCACCTTCCATTACATCGTACAAAAGTGTTTCATAAGCTTCCGGCTCTTCGCCATCATATTCATCCTGGTAATTGAACACCATATCCACCGGGCTAAGAATCATTGCCTGCCCCGGGCGCTTAGCCTGGAAGCGAAGGTTGATATCCATTTCCGGTGCAATGGAGATGGATAGACGATTTGGCCGCCAGGTTTCTGCAGCTTCTTTAGGAAAAGCAAATGCAGGCGCCGGCTTAAATTGAATTGTTAGTACTGTAGTTTTTTCATGGAGGTGCTTACCGGTACGTACATAAAAAGGAACACCCTGCCAGCGCCAGTTATCAATAAAAAATTTTACTGCTGCAAAGGTTTCTGTATTTGAATCGGACGCTACATCCTTTTCCTGGCGGTAGCCGGGTACTTTTTTGCCTTCCATCCATCCTTCAGAATATTGCCCACGAGCTGTATAATCCTGCACTTCATCTTTAGATATTCTTCTAAGTGCATTAAGTACATCTACTTTTTTATTTCTTATTTCGTTTGCATTAAATGATACCGGTGTTTCCATACCAATCATACAAAGCAGTTGCAATATGTGATTCTGTATCATATCTCTTAATGCGCCAGAATTTTCATAATAGCCCCCACGTTCTTCTACTCCTACAGTTTCTGCGGCCGTTATCTGCACGTGGTCAATATAATTCCTGTTCCATATAGGTTCAAACAATGCGTTGGCAAAACGCAAAGCGAGGATATTTTGCACAGTTTCTTTACCGAGATAATGATCGATACGAAAAATCTGTTCTTCGGAAAAATATTCACCCAGCATTTTATTGGTTTCCTTTGCACTTTCAAGGTCGTGCCCAAAAGGTTTTTCTACAACAATTCTGGTACATTTTGTGTCATGACAAATATCAAGGGTACCCAAATTTTTTACTATTTCAGAAACCAGTTGAGGAGCTACTGCCATATAAAAAAGAATGTTGGGATGCACTCCAAATTCGGCTTCTTTATCTTTAGCGATTTTAGCAACCTTAGAATATTCATTAGCATCTGTAACATTCATTGGCAGGTAACTGATATGTTTGGAAAAGTTTTTCCATTCATCATCAGAATCTTTTCTTCTCGAAAAATTATCTATTCCTTCTTTTAAATGTTTCAAGTATTCGCCATCACCATATTCGGAACGGGCAATCCCAACGATGCTAAAATTTTCAGGCATAGCCTTATCCAGGAAAAGATTATATAAAGCAGGGTTTAATTTTCTATAATTCAAATCTCCGCTGCCCCCGAAAATAAAGACGAGCATTGGAGATATTTTTTTATAATCTAACATTGAGTTTGGTTTCTTTTAATTTACATTTTTGTTGAGACTCTTTCTGGTGCTGTTTCCCATTCAGTATGAAAAATTTTATCACTATCTATTCTCTGGTAAGTATGAGCGCCAAAGAAATCACGTTGCGCCTGAATTAAATTTGTGGGCAACAACTTCCTGCGGTAGGCATTATAATAATTAAGTGATGACATGAACCCTGCAGAAGGATAATTATTTAACGCAGCCATTGATACAATTTTTTGAATACTTTCCTCTTTTTGTTTTAAAAGTTCTGCAATATTTTTATCAAGTAATAAATTTTTTAATTCAGCATTTTCATAAGCTTTTTTGAAATGATCAAGTAATGCCGAACGAATGATACATCCTCCCCGCCATACGCTTACTACAGCAGGTAACGGTATATCCATTTTTAATTCTTTTGATGCTGTGGTAAGCATAGCCAGGCCTTGTGCATAGCTTATAATTGTTGCAAAATAAAATGCATCGTGTAGCAGTTGTGCAAACTCTTCTTTTGGCATATTAATTTTTTGCAAAGAGGTTTGATAAAGTGCATTGGCTTCTTTTCTTTCATCAATGAGCGAGGATAAATTTCTCATCATAACTGCTGAATCTATTGTGGGTATTGGTATTGGCAGATTAAGACCTTCCTCTGAGGTCCACTGGCCGGTTCCCTTTGCACCCGCTTTATCAAGGATCATATCCACCAAATAATTTGACGAGGATTTTTCATCTTTCTTTTCAAAAATTCCTGCAGTGATTTCAAGTAGAAAAGATTTTAATTCGCCGCTGTCCCAGTTGTTAAATACCTCTTGCAATTCAGTATTAGAAAATCCCATGCCATTATGCAAAAGGTCGTAGCATTCGCTAATGAGCTGCATTATCGCATACTCGATACCGTTATGAACCATTTTTACGTAATGGCCTGCGGCATCTTTTCCCAAATAACTTACGCAAGGCTCGCCATTTACTTGCGCTGCAACTGCTTTCAAAATGGGTTCTACTTCTTTATACGCAGCTTCATCGCCTCCTGGCATAATACTGGGTCCTTTCCGGGCACCTTCTTCTCCCCCTGAGATACCAATGCCCATAAAATGAAATCCCTTATCTTTTAGCTCAGTTATTCTTCTTAAAGTATCAGTATAATGAGAGTTGCCACCATCGATAATAATATCATCCTTCTGCAACAGGGGTAAGAGGTCAGCAATCACACTGTCAACAGGATTCCCGGCAGGAACCAGCATCATAATTTTACGTGGAATTTTTAATTGATCAATCATTTCCGAGAGTGTATTAACCCCTTTTACAATTGTGTTTTTTGTAGCAGATGATTCAAAAAGATTTGTTTTATCAGGGTTCTTGTCGTAGCCAATTACTGCAAAACCATGATCCGCCATATTCATCAAAAGGTTACTTCCCATTACACCCAGACCAACCATACCAAAATCATACTTTGTTTCATTCATAAAATAATATTAGCTGGTAAAATTAGCAAATTGATTTTGTATGAAATGAATGCTTATAACTTTAATTGAATATTTCTCATTTAAAAAATTATAAGTATGTCGACCTTAATAAATAGATTTAATGAATACCGTAAAAAATGAATGAAGTTATTTTGAGTAAAAATAATCTCGTAATGAAACGATTGTGGAATCTTTATACTAATACTTATGATGAAGGCGATTTGATAAAAGAACAAAAGAAATGCTGGAATTAGTTGCAAGCATGGGTTCTATGTTTAGATGATTATATGAAATATCACCTGGGTAAATTTCACGAACTTGGAATTGCTACCAACAGAGGTCTGAAATTTTCGCAGTGGCAAATATTGTGGTAGTACTATTCTAATACGACATACCCGTCGTACTGCTAAATATTGAGAAAAATTACGAAATGTTATGTAAAAATTATTTTCACATTTTAGTATATTATTATTACTTGCAATAAGTGTGTATATGCTAACTTTGAAAAATAATATATTCACATGAGTGAAACTTCAACAACAGTTCAGGTACCATTGACCGCTAAAGATTTCGCTACCGACCAGGAAGTACGCTGGTGCCCCGGTTGTGGTGATTATTCCATACTTGCCCAAGTTCAAAAAATAATGCCGGGACTTGGAATTCCCAGAGAGAATATTGTTATTATATCCGGCATTGGCTGCAGCAGCCGTTTTCCCTATTATATGAATACTTATGGCATGCACAGCATTCATGGCAGAGCAACAGCAATTGCCGGTGGATTAAAAGCAAGCAGGCCGGAGTTAAATGTTTGGATAGTTACTGGTGATGGTGATTGCCTGAGCATAGGTGGTAACCACACCATCCATTTATTGAGAAGGAATTTTGATGTAAACCTTTTACTTTTTAATAATGAAATTTATGGATTGACAAAAGGCCAATATTCGCCAACAAGTGAGCAGCATAAAATTACCAAGAGTACGCCAATGGGAAGTATTGATCATCCTTTTAATCCGGCGGCATTGGCATTGGGTGCTGATGCCTCTTTTGTGGCAAGAAGTATGGACCGTGATCCAAAACATTTGCAGGCAATGATTTTAAGAGCGCAGACGCACAAAGGATCTTCTTTCCTGGAGATCTACCAGAATTGTAATATTTTTAATGATGGCGCATTTGAAATTTTTACAGAAAAAAAATCAAAACCTGAGGAAGCTTTATTTCTTGAAAATGGGGAACCTCTTGTATTTGGAGCAGCGAAAAATAAAGGAATAATGCTTGATGGATTTAAACCTGTTGTGGTTGAATTAAATAAAGGAATAAGCGAAAATGATTTATGGATACATGACGAAAAGGATTTTTACAAAGCACAAATTCTCACAAGATTATTTGATAATCCATTCAAGGAAGATCACCTGCCGAGACCTTTTGGTGTTTTTTATCAAAATGAAAGAGCATGTTATGAAGATGTAATGACCATGCAAATCGAGGAGGCAATTACAACAAAAGGAAAAGGAGATTTGGATAAATTACTAAAAGGAAGGGAAACATGGACAACAAGTTAATTAGTTATCCCAGCTCTAATTTTTATTATTCAGAAAAATAAAAGGCTTTAATTCATTCTGACTTAGCGTTATCTTAATAACATTTTTATCAGAAATAATTTTGTATTTGTTCATGTTAATCACTTCGTGTGCTCCAATTAAATTGTCTATTCTTTCGACAGAATATAACAACTCATGAAGCATTTCAACTTCATGTTCAATTGCCTGCGGATTCATTAATTCTTCTTTGAACAATACCAAAAGATCCCGGTTAAATTTGTTCATTTTTAGATTGGTTTTTTATAGTCTAATAACCTACCATCCCTTTTTTATTAGGACAACCACAATTACTTTTTTTCGAAGAATTACAACTCATAGTAAAAATGGCAATCGCAATTATTAAGAATAAAAGAAGGTTTTTTATGCTTTTCATAAAATGTCGTTCCTAAATTAAACTATTTTCACAAATAATTATTGTAATGTTTTGATAAATGGCAGAAATTTTAACAGCAAATAATTCCAAACCAAGAATACTAGTGGCTCCATTGGATTGGGGATTAGGTCATGCAACGCGTTGCATACCAATAATAAATGAATTAATTGATCAAAATTGTGAGGTAATTATTGCAGCTGGCAAAACACCATTCTTACTTTTAAAAAAAGAATTTCCAACATTGGTATTTTTACGAATTAGGAGTTATAAAATACGGTATAGCCGTAATAAGAAAGTGTTTGCTCTTACATTATTGGTGCAATGTCCTAAAATTATTTTTTCTATTTTGAAAGAAAATTTCTGGCTAAAAAAAATTGTAAATGATTACCAGATTGATGCTGTCATTTCTGACAATCGTTTTGGACTTTATAACAAAAAAATTCCGTGCATTTATATAACCCACCAACTTCATATTAAAACAGGTAATCCGTTTTTTGAGAAAATTGCGCAGAAAATACATTATCATTTTATTAAAAAATACAACAATTGTTGGGTTCCTGATTTTGAAGAAAATGGTCTTGCCGGAGAACTATCACACCAAACAAATATACCTTCCAATGTTTTATATATCGGCCCTTTATCAAGATTTGAAAAAATAAATAACGTTCATAAAATATATAGTTTATTAATTTCCCTTTCAGGTCCAGAACCCCAACGAACTATTTTTGAAGACATGATTCTCGCACAGTTAAAAACATTCAAAAAAAAAGTTTTGCTTGTAAGAGGATTGCCTGGTGAAAACAAAAGAATGCATGTAGATCACAAATCATTAGCAATTGTGAATCATCTATCTGCAGAAGAATTAAACATTGCATTTCAACAGTCGGAAATAATTATATGCAGAAGTGGCTACTCTACTATCATGGATCTTATAAAGCTTAATAGAAATGCAATACTGGTTCCAACTCCTGGCCAAACGGAACAGGAATATCTTTCTATTTATCTAATGAAAAAAAAATACTTTTATTCAGTTGAGCAGGATGATTTTTTTTTGGAAAAGAATATTGAAGAGCAATCTTTATTTTCATTTATTAATCCTGTAGTTTCAACTGATAGTTATAAAAAAGTGATAAACGAATTTGTGCTGTCACTTAAATCCGGCAATTTTGCACCTCAATAAATTGTATTGACTCAAAACACAAAAGCACATCTCGGCCTTCTGTGCACTAATCTTTTTTTTGCGACCAATTACAGTGCTATAAAATATTTCACTGGTAATCATTATGCGGGTCCGTTTGGTATTAATATTATAAGAATTGGCATTAGTGTTATTTTATTCTGGTTACTTTTTTTATTCGCACCTGTAAAAACAAAAATTCTTAAGAAAGAAATACCGGCATTTTTATTATGCGCTTTTACGGGGCTTGCTTTAAACCAAATGTTATTTATAAAAGGATTGTCTTATACTTTTTCTATACATGCATCTCTTCTTACACTCATTACTCCTATACTTATTACAATTATTGCAGCTGTTATTTTAAAAGAACGCATTACCATAGCAAATATTTTGGGACTATTATTGGCAGTTACCGGTGCAATTATATTGATAAGTACAAGAGAAATTACTACAAAAGGGGAGAATGTTTTTTTAGGGGATATTTTAATTATATGCAGTGCTGTGGGATACACATTTTACTTTATAACTGTAAAACCACTTATGCTAAAATATTCTTCAATTGATGTAATGCGATGGGTTTTTACTTTAGGATTTTTTATGATTTTACCCTTATGCATCAAGGATTTTTCTCAAATTACCTGGCATATTTTTACAATTAAAGATTATCTCCTGTTGTTTGTTATAACAGTTCCGGGAACTTTTCTTGCCTATATTTTCAATGCTTACGGCATTAAAATTTTAAGCGCATCTATTGCAGGTGCTTATATTTATTCGCAACCTGTATTTGCGGTAGCTATTGCGATGATATTTCTAAAAGAAAAATTGCTTCCGCATAAAATTATTGCTGCTATGCTCATCTTTGCAGGGGTTTATTTATCTAACAGGAAAGCAAAAAATGATAGGTTATTACAAAGCTGATTTTTTAGATGCCTGTCGCAGAAATTTTTAAAAGAATTGATACTTATATTGTGGAATTAAAAGAATACACATGAAATCAGATGCGCACATAACGATATAGCCTAAACGCTTTTTAATATTTATTTTGCAACAGTATTTAGTTATTTGAAGTATTTGATCATAAATTTTTCGGATAGTCAAAAAACAAGAATTCTTTTTCATCTTTTTTAAAATCTTTCCATTTTTTCGATTTGATTTTTATAGCAAATACTCCGCAGGTGGGTATATTATCAATTTTATTTCCGGTTAGTGTATTAACAAAATCTGTTATCCCTGGGTTGTGAGAAAATATAGCAACCACATCATCTTTATCATTAATACTTTCAACAGCCTCATAAAAATTCGTCACAGAAGCTTCATACAGCGAAGGCAAAAGAACGAGATCTTTTTCTTTCGTACCAAATTCATCCATAAAAATAGAAGCAGTTTTTTTTGCACGTTTTGCCGGGCTGGAAATAAAACAGTCAATATTTATTTTTCTTTCCTTAACTCTTTTGGCCATAAGTGGTGCATCGTTTTTACCACGATTATTCAAGGGCCTTTCAAAATCTGTGAGC
Organism: Ginsengibacter sp.; assembly: GCA_040005535.1. Lineage (GTDB taxonomy): Bacteria > Bacteroidota > Bacteroidia > Chitinophagales > Chitinophagaceae > Ginsengibacter. Next base: position 10,743 of record JBDTYU010000026.1, read on the forward strand.
TGAAAATTATCCCAGCTACTTTTGGCGTGACGTATAAGAAGCAAAGTTTTCATTGAGTGAACTATTGAAAGTTTGAGAGTATGAAAAGTTAAGAAGTTTTCTGCTAATCTGAATTTCGTATCTCAGATGTTATAGGAACTAAAAATCTAAACCAATTAATACCCTCTCACATTCTTACCTTGCATAAAATTAAGAAATGCTTTATTTACCACCCGGTTACCTCCAGGCGTAGGATAATTCCCGGTGAAATACCAATCTCCCAGGTTAGTGGGGCAGCTTTCATGCAAATCTTCTATAGTTTGATATATTACATCTACAGGAACTGTAATTTCTTCAGGAGTTATTAATTGAGCAATCTTTTTTGAAATTTCTGACACCGTAAATGGTTTATAAATTTGCTTTACAACATTTTCACAGTTGAGATGGTTATTTCTTTTGAGTTCATTACATTTCTCAATAAGTTCCTGCAGCAAATGTTCCATGCCTCTTTCTTTTATCAATTCCATAGCAGCTTTAAAAGCGACAAATTCACCAAGCTTGCTCATGTCAATTCCATAACAGTCAGGATATCTTATTTGTGGTGCAGAAGACACTACAATGATTCTTTTTGGCTCAAGCCTGGAAAGCATGCGAATAATACTTTCCCTTAAAGTGGTACCTCTTACAATGGAATCATCAATGACCACCAGGGTATCTTCATGTTTTCTTACAGTACCATACGTTATATCATAAACGTGTTGCACCATTTCATTGCGGCTGGTATCTGCTGTAATGAAGGTGCGAAGCTTCACATCTTTGATGGCTATTTTTTCAATCCGAACTTTGCGATTAACCATTGCCGTTAGCTTCTCTTCATCAAAGTCTTTGCCCCAGCTTAATATCCTTTCAACCTTTGTTTTAGTCAAATAATCTTCGGCTCCTTTTAACAGGCCATAAAAAGCAATTTCGGCAGTATTTGGAATAAAAGAGAAAATAGTGTTTTTAAGATCATAGTTTATTGCTTTAAGAACGGCTTCACTAAGATGATAGCCTAAAGCAATTCTTTCCCTATAAATCTTTTCATCGCTGCCGCGGGAAAAATATATGCGTTCGAAGCTGCATGCTTTCCTTTCTTTTGGCTCAAGTATTTGCTGAATAGAAAAACTTCCATCAGGGTATGAAATCAGGGCAGTACCGGGCATCAGTTCCTGTACTTCATTTTCGCCTACATTAAAAGCTGTTCGTATGGCAGCACGCTCACTGGCTGCAACTATAACCTCATCATTTGTATAATAATAACAAGGCCTTATACCATGTGCATCCCGTACTACGAAACCAGTACCACTGCCAGTAAGACCACCAAATGTAAAGCCCCCGTCGAAAAGGGAAACTGATTTTTTTAATACATGTACAATATCCAAACTTTCAGGAGAAGCTTCATCGGCTTTTATAAGAAAATGATGAATAACATCCATCATTGCCCCAAGATCACTTTCTCTGTCAAGCTCATCGGGATGTGAATTTATCAAAGAAAACAATTCTTCTTTGTTAACCAAATTAAAGTTACCTGCAAGAGCGAGATTTCGTGATGGTATGGTATTTCTTTTAATAAAGGGATGGCAAAACTGCACATTGTTTTTTCCCTGAGTGCCATATCGTAAATGACCTAATAGTAGCTCGCCTAAAAAATCTATATGACCTTTCATTAGCCCGGCATGCTGTTCTATTTCAGGGTGATACTTTTCAATCTCATTTATTTGTTCGCCTATTTGGGAAAAAATATCTGCTATTGCCTGATTGGCTGTACTTCGTATACGATGAAGGAACGGATAGCCGGGCTCCGTATTTAATTTTACTGTTGCTAAGCCAGCTCCGTCCTGGCCACGGTTGTGCTGTTTTTCCATAAGGAGATACAGCTTGTTGAGGCCGTAAAGAACAGTGCCATATTTTTGCCGGTAGAAGGAAAAAGGTTTGCGTAATCTCATGAATGCAAGTCCGCATTCATGTTTTATTTCATCGCTCATTTATTGGAATGAAGCGCAAAATTAAGGTTTTATCAAAAAGGTACCAAAGAGGATTGATCGTTTTGATTTCTGTAAAAATTTTTGGAATATAATTCAACTTTTAATGTTTGACATGGTTAGAATAAAGGTTCACACAAGAATTGTATTTCTATAAAAAATTTTTAAGTTATTTCTGTACAGTTGAACTGGCTTCCCACTTCTGCATCTCAGGGCAGGCTTTATATTCATCTGAAATGTCGACATAAAAAGTTGGGATTTTTTTTATAAACCATTTTTCCAGCGCTTCATTTTTCTTTTCTTCCAAAGCTCTTTGTGCAACCTTATCATAATCATTTTTAAGGTTTTCCCGATGAGGCTCTGTTCTATTTAAAATTTGGATTATCCTCACTCCTTTTTTTCCACGTTCATCTGTGTATTCTGCAGGTTGTGAATATTCCCCTGCCTTAAGATCTTTTAACATGAGAACCATATCTTTATCGAGCTGATCAATTGTTACAAAAGTGCTGCCGTCTCTTGCAGGAACCCGGCCCCCTGTAAATTTACTATTATCGTCTTCACTGAATTTTGAAACCGCCTGACCAAAGTCTAAAGCACCTGACACAAGTTTCGAACGTATAGAATCTAATCTTGTTTTTGCCTCATTCACTTCTATAGAACTAATTTGCGGAATCTTCAAAATATGCCTTATCGATGCATCATCTCCATTACGGCTTATCATTTGAATAATGTGGTAGCCGAATCTTGATTTAAACACATTGGAAATCTGGCCATCTTTCAGGCTAAAAGCTTTTGCAAGGAATATAGGATCCCATTGTTTTTCATTCCGGTTAATATCATACTTGCCACCGGTTTCTTTACTTCCCGGATCATCAGTGTATAAAGAAGCAAGTACTTCAAACTTTTTGGTTCCATCCTCAACTTCTTTTTTATATTCTTTCAGTTGATCGATCGCATAAGTTTCTAAATCGCGGCTTGCTTTTGAATACAGGACTATCTCACCAATTTCAAGTTCAGACTCATAAAAATGGAGACTGTCTGTAGGAATTGAATCATAATATTCCTGAACCTCTTTTGGCGTTATTCGTATGCTTTCAACAATTTTGTTTCGCTCTCCCTGAGCCAGTTTTTGTTCGCGAAAAGTTTGCCTGAAATCTTCCTTAAGTTGAAAAAGTGATTTTCCTGCAATTTGTTCAACAACTTCCTTTGAGCCATACTGATTAACAAAATACCTGATTTTATTATCAATATCAGCATCCACTTCTTCATCGGAAACAGGGATAGAATCTATTTCTGCCTGTAAAACCAAAGCTTTCAAACCGAGTGCCTGCTCCAGTAAAAGACATTTCCCGTTTGCAGGTATGGCAATATTTTGCCGTTGCATATCGGAAATACTATTATCGATTTCACTTTTAAGAATTATTTTATCGCCAACAGTTGCAATTATTCCATCGGCAATTACTTTTTTTGTTTGGGCAAATAATGTACAAACTACCGCGATGAAACAAACTGTAAAAAAACTTTTTTTCATCAGAAAATATTCAATTTAATAAGTGGGTTATTATTGATGCGAATGAGCAAATAAATTATCCAAAAATACACTTGTAAAACGGGAGATGTATTTTTTGAAAAGTTAAATGTTGAAAGTGTTTAAAAGAGGATATTCAAAAATTATAAAGTTCTCTTTACTTCAACTTCTTCGAAAGCTTCGATCATATCACCAGACCGGGTATCACTATAATTTTTAATACTTACCCCGCATTCCATATTAGTGGTTACGTCTTTTACATCATCTTTAAATCGTTTAAGACTTCCTAACTCACCTGTAAAAACAATGATACCGTCACGTACTAAACGTATGCGATTGTTACGGGCAACTTTTCCTTCTATAACAATACAACCGGCAACACTTATCTTATCAAATTTATAGGTTTCCTTTACTTCTAAAATACCAAGAATTTTTTCCTGTATTTTAGGCTCCAGCATACCTTCCATTGCACTCTTCACTTCATCTATGGCATCATAAATAATTGAATAAGTTTTTATTTCCACGCCTTCATGCTCGGCAAGTTTTGAAGCCTGCAAAGCAGGGCGTACGTTGAATCCTATTATAACGGCATCAGACGCTGTTGCAAGTAACACATCGCTCTCTGTTATCTGGCCTACACCTTTGTGAACAACACTTACTACAATTTCCTCTGTACTTAATTTTTGTAACGAATCACTTAAAGCTTCTAC
>JBDTYU010000027.1:0-3528 GCA_040005535.1 Ginsengibacter sp.
GCTTGCTTGGCTCACATGGTTTTGGTTCAATAAAAAATGTTCCTTTAAAACCATTCGCTCTTGCATAATCTTTTGATTTGTGTAAAAACGTTGCAAGATGTTCCTGCTCTCTTTTCATATTCGTATTCAGCAAACTCATGTAACCTTCTCTCCCACCCCAGAAGACATAATTTTCTCCATCAAGGGTAATTGTTGCATCAAGCGCCGCTTTCACCTGCGCTGCCGCATGAGCCAGCACATGAAAATCAGGATTTGTTGCCGCACCATTCATATATCTTTTATTAGAAAACAAATTGGCAGTTCCCCATAATAATTTTGCTCCGCTTGCATGTTGCTTTTGCTTTGCATATTCTGTAATTGACTGTAACCTTTTTTCATTGTCTTTTATATCGTTGGTAAATTCTATTACATCAACATCATGAAAACAGTAATAAGGTAAATTAATTTTTGTGATAAACTCAAATGATGCATCCATCTTCTCTTTGGCTCTCTCAACGGGATCCTGTTTCTCATTCCATGCGAAAATATGTGTAGGTTCTCCAAAAGGATCTGAACCATTACCGTTGAAAGAATGCCAGTAAGCGCAGGCAAACCGTAAACACTCTTTCATGGTTTTACCTCCTATCATTTTATTTTCATCATACCAGCGAAAGGCAAATGGGTTATCGCTTTCAATTCCTTCAAACTTTATTTGTGGAATGTTTTTAAAAAACTCTTTTGTTCCTGTAATTACGTTCATAAGAATTGTTTTTTCACGCAAAGACAGCAAAGGATAATTACATAATGCGCTAAGTTCTTTGCGGCTTTTATTTTCTTTGCACCTTTGCGTGATATTAATTTAAATATTTTTCTAATAATTTTTGCCAGGCTAAATAAAGTTCATCATATATCCGATAACTATAGGATTCAATATATATTGGTTCAATTTTTTTTAAAGGTTGAAAATTGCTAAATGCCTCGTCAAAGGTTTTATAAACACCTGCTCCAATACCTGCACCCAAAGCAGCTCCCGCACTTCCATCATTAGCATACAATTCAACAGCGACTCCTGTAGCGTTTACAAACGATTGCACAAAAACATCACTCAGGAATAAATTGGATTGCCCGGCACGAATGATCGTTGGCTTGAGTCCATTCTCTTTCATAATATCTAATCCATAGCGAAAAGCAAATGCAATCCCTTCCTGAACAGCACGAAAAATATGTGCGTTTGTATGTTTATTCAAATCAATATTGCTGAGGTGTGCGCCAACAATTTTATTTTCTAACATTCGCTCCGCTCCATTTCCAAAAGGCAAAACAAACAAGTCTTCGCTGCCCGGTTTTATTGTTGCAGCCCGGGCATTTATTTCATCATAGCTCAAACGATTGCCACATAATTTTTTTATCCAGCTATTCATGATACCTGTTCCATTAATACAAAGTAATATGCCTAATCGTTTTTCTTTCGCTGAATGATTTACATGTGCAAACGCATTCACTCTTGAAAATTTATCGGCTGATAATTTATCGGTAACAGCATAGATAACCCCTGAAGTTCCTGCCGTAGCAGCCACTTCGCCAGGTTGCAGGACATTCAAAGAAAGTGCATTATTCAATTGATCGCCTGCTTTGTATGTAACCGGAATATTTTTGTTTAATGATAATTGCTCTGCAACCTCTGCTATTAAAAATCCGTGCTCAGAAAAAACAGGTTGTATTTTCGGAATAAGTTTATCATCAAATCCATAATGCTGCAGCACATCTTTCGATACTTCATCATTTATAAAATCCCAAAAAATTCCTTCTGATAATGCAGAAGAAGTTGTAGTGATTTCACCGGTTAGTTTCATCGCAATAAAATCTCCTGGCAACATTACTTTATCAACCTGTTTAAATATTTCCGGCTCATTAGTTTTTACCCAAGCTAATTTTGATGCCGTAAAATTTCCGGGAGAATTGAGCAAACACGATAAACATTTTTCAGGGCCCATTTTTTCAAATGCACCATTGCCAGTTTCAACCGCACGGCTGTCGCACCAGATGATAGAATCTCTTAATACATTTTGATCTTTATCTACTAATACAAGCCCATGCATCTGGTAGGCTATGCCTATTGCTTTTATTCCTGATGAGTCGTATTTTTTAGTCGCATTTAAATTTTGAATCGCCTGGATAGTATACTTCCACCAGCTTTCAGGTGATTGTTCTGCCCAGCCCGTTTGCAATGACGTGATTGAAGCCTCAGTTTCAGGGTAATGCGCCGAGCCGATACATTGTTGTGTTGCCGCATCCACAACTGAAACTTTTACGGATGATGTTCCAATATCAATTCCAAGCAAGAGCTCAGGCATTTTCTAAAATTTATTGATTTGTGGATATTATAGTTTTTATCTCAGGAATAAAGATAAAACAATAGGGGGTTTCAATAAATGGATGACTATTGTAATTTTTATCAGGAAGTTTTTTCTACTTTCTATTGCGTAAAGCCAGGGTATTTGGGTGACTTTACTCAATAGATTAAATTTAGGCGTAAAACACGAGCGGGCGCACTTTTAGCAGAACAAGGCATTAGACGAAAAATTTGAAACAAAAAATAATATGAATAAAGAACTCAGACCGTTTTGGAATAGGATTTTTGTTTTTGATTGGAAGTTTGGGCTTTTTTTAATTCTGATTGTTTGTGTTCCCCGGTTTATATTAGTTCTGAATGCAAATGCTTCGGGAAATTATAAGTACATAGGACTGGTTATGGTCATTTCTGCAATTGCTCCGTATATATTCCTGAGTAAAAACGGACGAAGAGAAATAGGCATAACTAAAACAAAAAAATATAACTGGCTTTTATTTGCTTTTATCTCAGGGCTGATTGCTAGCATTCTACTTTACTTCTTAGGACAAAGCCTATATGGAAGCTCTTACGAAAATTGGTATAACTATATTGGAAAGTCATATAATATTCCGAAAGGCATAAATCAAAATGACAAAAAAATATTATTTACGATTATGGCATTAACTGGTATGACGTTTAGCCCGATTGGAGAAGAATTATTTTTCAGGGGAATTGTTCACTCAAGTTTTGCAAAATCAATCGGTGATAAAAAAGCATCTATTGTTGATAGCTCAGCATTTGCTCTAACACATATTTCACATTTCGGACTTGTATTCATAAACAATGAATGGCATTTCTTAACTACCCCAACTTTAATTTGGGTATCGAGTATGTTTTTAGTAAGCATAATATTTTTCATTTTTAAAAAATATTCAGGTTCAATTTTAGGAGCAATAATTTGTCATGCCGCATTTAATTTAGGAATGACTTATTGTATATTTTATTTGATGTGAGTTTAAATTAAGTAGAAGAAGTTAAGATGTATAAATGAAAAAAAGCACCAACATTGAGTGGCTGATGCGCAAATACTTTAAAAAAAATACAGGGTTATAAATACAAATGATTATTACTTTGTGATCCTTTACAGCTTCTTAATTAAGAGAGTCTAATAATTATTTTTTCTAAGAAAATTTATAATCTCTTTTGAAAATTCAGGT
>JBDTYU010000028.1:0-1573 GCA_040005535.1 Ginsengibacter sp.
TGTATTTATTCACCAAAGTATGCAAACCGCTCTCATCAATTTTTAGCAGCTCTGCGGTTTTACGAATGTAATCCTGTTGTTTTGTAAAATCTTCAGCCTTATTGATTTTGGAGATAGATTCTGCTATTTGGTTCACTACCTGGGAGCGTTTATTAGTATCATCTCCTGCATCTTGTAAAGCGTATTCGAGCTGAAAGAGAATAAAATCTTTTTTATTATCCTTTATGAATGCAGTAAAAGAAGTTACACCATTATTATTGATATAACTGTCAGGATCTTCCTGGTTAGGTAACAAAACAAGCTTTACATTGAGGCCTTCTTCAAGTGCAAGATCGAGGCCGCGTAATGCAGCTTTTATTCCTGCAGAATCTCCATCATAAAGAATGGTAAGGTTATGCGTATATTTTTTTATAAGCCTCAACTGGTCTGGTGTCAGTGAAGTGCCGCCACTGGCAACAACATTTTCAATCCCAGCCTGGTGAAGAGCAAGTACATCAGTATATCCTTCAACAAGCAGGCATTCATCAGCTTTATCAATAGCCTGGCGTGCAAAATGAGAACCATACAAGATTTTGCTTTTTACATAAATCTCGTTTTCAGGAGTATTAATATATTTGGGAGCTTTGTCATTTTTTTTTATAACCCTTGCGCCAAACCCTGAAATTTTTCCTGTATGGTTATGAACCGGGAAAATTATGCGTCCCCTATAGTTGTCCTGTAATCCATTATCTCTTGCTATCACAAGCCCTGTCTTTTGCAAAAGTTCAGGGTTAAATTGCGCTTCAATTGCTGCTTTGGCTATTGTATCTTTTGCTTCAGGATTATAACCCAATTCAAACTTTTTTATAATGTCTTCTCTAAACCCTCTTTCTTTTAAATAACTTAACCCAACATTTATTCCCTCTTCATTATTAAATAAAATTTCACTGAAAAATTGCTGTGCAAATTTGTTAATGATGTAAAGGCTGTCCGCAACCTGTTGCTGCTCTTTAAATTGAGGGGTAGCTTCGGTTTCTTCAATTTCAACATTGTATTTTGCAGCAAGCCACTTTAAAGCTTCCACATAACTATACTTCTCATGTTCCATTAAAAAGCTTATGGTATTTCCACTGCGTCCACAACCGAAACATTTGTATATTTCTTTAGATGGAGAGACTGTAAAAGAGGGCGATTTTTCGTTATGAAATGGGCATAAGCCAATATAATTTACCCCTCTTTTTTTAAGCCTGACAAATGAACTGATAATCTCAATTATATCAGTTCTGCTAACAATTTGTTGTATAGTTTCCTGCAGTATCATCTCATCTTTTTAGCAAAAATTATATTCAATTTTTATATTTTACTGTTACTAAGAAACTCTTGTCTTCAAGCATAAGGGGCTGGGGGAAGCCATATCAAACTCTTGAATAAAGTGCAATAATGGTAATAAGAGTGAGTACCACTAAAGTTACTATCATTATTATTATGAATTTCTTTGTAGATAAAACTGTCATAGAATGTAGATTTATTTTAAATATTACGGTAAAATAAATTAATTAAGAGACATTTAAAAAAATAAAAAATTGTATTCAGG
>JBDTYU010000029.1:0-12252 GCA_040005535.1 Ginsengibacter sp.
GACATGTATCCTGAATTATTTAGCCAATAAATAATCTTTGAAATGTTCGTACTTCACATCCATTTTTATACTTTGCTTTTTTAGGTTCAGCAAATCGTTTACTACATCCGGGATTTGTATTTTATTATTAATGATGGGCTCTACCACATCATAAAATTTTACAGGATGTGCAGTCTCTAAAAATATTCCGGCGGTACCGGCATGTTGTTGTAAATATTTCTTTAGTGCGCCGTAACCAACTGCACCATGGGGATCTAATAAATATTTGGTATTGAGGTATACTTCTTTAAGAATGGACGTGGTTTCTTCATTAGAAAAAGAATAACTGCTCATTACATTTTTAAGAGACTGAAATTCCTTATTAAACAATTGAAGTATCCGAACAAAGTTGCTGGGGTTACCAACATCCATTGCGTTGGATAAAGTTGATACAGATTTTTTAGGAATATACTTCCCTGTTTCCAGGTATTCAGTTACCACATCATTATCATTGCAGGCAGCGATAAAATGTTGTACAGGCAAGCCTGAACTGTGGGCGAGTAATCCTGCACAGATGTTTCCAAAGTTGCCACTGGGCACACTTATAACCGGAGGATTATTTTTATCTTCCCATTGTTTATATGCAAAAAAATAATAAAACTGCTGCGGCAGCCAACGGGCAACATTGATGGAGTTTGCAGAAGTAAGAAATAGTTTTTCATGCAATTGTTCATCTGCAAAAGCTTGTTTTACCAGGTGTTGGCAGTCATCAAATGAGCCGTCAACTTCAAGTGTTGTTATATTTTTTCCTAAAGTAGTTAATTGTAATTCCTGCACCTTGCTTACTTTTCCTGAAGGATAAAGGATAACTACGTCTACGCCATTGACGTTATAAAACCCATTGGCAACGGCCCCGCCAGTGTCTCCCGAGGTCGCAACAAGAACGGTTATTTTGTCCGTAAAGCTATCCGGATCATTTTTAACGAAGTATCCAAGGCAACGGCTCATGAACCGGGCACCAACATCCTTAAAAGCAAGTGTAGGACCATGAAATAGTTCTAATGAGAAAATATTTTCTTCGACCTTTACTAATGGAAAATCAAAGTTGATTGTTTCCGCTACGATTTTTTGTAAATCATCATCAGGAATTAAATCGTCAATGTACGGCTGAATAACTTTGAAAGCAATTTCCTCTTTTGAATATTGATTAATGTTTGCAATAAAATTTTTATCAATGGAAGGAATAGTTTCAGGAAAATACAATCCTTTATCAGGCGCTTGTCCTCTAAGCGTTGCTTCTTTAAAATTTACTTTTGGTGAATTATTATTGGTACTGTAGTAAAGCATTTGGCCTCACCCCAACCCCTCTCCGAAGGAGAGGGACGTGGAGTATTAGGATTTTTTAATTGTTAGAACTTTTATTGATCATTTATCATCACTATCCACTACTTCAACATTCACTCTTCACATATTCATATAGCATTCTGTGGGCATTGATTTCATTGACTTAATAACTTATTGACTATTGACACAACTCACTATTCCACACTCACCACCACCCCTTCGTTATTAATAGTTGTTACATAGGTATGATATTTCAATCCTGTATTATCATAAACATCTTTCATTATTTTTTCAACTTTCCTGGCAATGCTTTCCTTTTCGCACAACATAAAAATAGATGGCCCTGATCCGGAGATTCCGCCACCTAACGCTCCAGCATCAACGCTTTTTTTCTTTACTTCATCAAAACCGGGAATGAGCATACTGCGTACGGGTTCAATAATTACATCTTCCAATGAACGGCTTATGAGGCCATAATCATTTTTCATAAACCCGGCTACGAGCCCGGCAATATTTCCCCATTGCTTAATGGCATCTTTCAACAACACTTCTTTGCGAAGAATTTCCCGTGCATCAGAAGTCTTTACTTCTATCTGCGGATGAACGACAACAATAAACATTGGGGGTGCAGGTAATGAAATTATATCCAAAGGAAAAATCGAACGTATGAGTGTAACCCCTCCATATATGCATGGAGAAATATTATCAGCATGTTTCACGCCGGATGCAAGTTTTTCTCCTGCCATTGCAAAGCGAACAAGGTCTTCTTTCGAAAAAATATTTCCGAGCAAGTGATTAGCAGCTACAACAATACCTGCTGCGCTGGCTGCGCTGGAGCCGAGGCCGCTTCCGGGTTTTATATGCTTGTCAATAATTACTTCAAAACCATAGTTATTATCCAGTTCGTGCATCAAATCTAATAACGAAACACCTGCAACATTTTGTTCAGGAACGGTTGGAAGGTTGTAAACATCTTTATGCTGAATATGGATACCAGGCTTATCACTTAATGTAATTTGCATTTCATCGCGGGGATAATTTAATGCCATACCCAATACATCAAAACCACAAACGAGATTTGCTATAGTAGCAGGGGCAAAAACTTTTATAGTACGACCAACCTCCGCTTTATCTGCAAGAAAATTCTCTCTGGCTTTATCTTTATTATTTTCCATTAATACAATTCATTTTAAATACTAAGAGTCAAGACATTGAAAGTTGAAAGTTGGTACCTTCATCCTTGAGCTTCAGCTTTTAACCATCAACTCTATCCCGCAGCTGCTCTTATGATGTCTGCAAATACTCCGGATGCAGTTACCTCTGCACCGGCGCCAGCACCTTTTACAACCAATGGTTGTTCGGTATAACGGTTTGTATAAAAGAGTACTGCATTATCTTTTCCATATAAATGATAAAAATCATGATGGGGATCTATATGCTGTAATCCTACAGAAGCTTTTCCATCTTCATACTTTGCTACAAACTTTAATTTTTTACCAGCTTCCGAAGCTTCCGAAACCAGGTTTAAAAAAAGTACTTCATATTTTTCCATCTCATTATAAAAATTTTCTACATCACCTTTCATACATTCTTCAGGCATAAAAGAATTATTACTGATGTCTTCCATCTCTAATCGTTCACCTGTTTCCCTGGCAAGGATCATGATCTTGCGCATTACATCAATGCCACTCAAATCTAATCTTGGGTCAGGTTCTGTATAGCCTTCATCCTGCGCCTGCCTTACCACTTTTGCAAAACTTTTTTCACCATTATAATTATTGAAAACAAAATTAAGCGTACCGCTTAATACGGCTTCTATTCTTTTTACCTTATCGCCACTGCGCAGCAGATCGTTCAATGTACCGATAACGGGCAAGCCGGCGCCAACGTTAGTTTCAAAAAGAAAAAGCGCATTGAATTCTCTTGCCAAATCTTTGAGATTTTTATAATACTCATAAGAAGAAGAGCAGGCAACTTTGTTGCAGGCCACCACTGAAATACTCTTTTGCAAAAACTGCGGATAATTTTTTGCAATGTCATCGCTGGCAGTTACATCTATAAAAACTGAATTGCGTAAATTCTTTTTTTGAATAATACTGATGAATTCATCCATGTTCATAGGCTCTGCATTTTGCAATAGCTCATTCCATTTTGAGAGATCGAGGCCCTCATCATTGAATAACATTTTCCTGCTGTTAGCAATTGCGGCTACACGTACCTGTAAGCGAAGATGATCCTGCAAATGTTGTTGTTGCTGTTGTAACTGGGCCAGCAATTTACTTCCAACATTTCCTGTTCCGCTAATGAACAAATTTACCTGCTTGTAAGTAGTTTCAAAAAATTCTTCATGCAATACATTGATCGCTTTTTTTACATCCCTTGTAGCGATTACAGCAGAAATATTTCTTTCGGAAGAGCCTTGTGCAATGGCTCTTACATTCACGCCGTTTCTTCCCACTACGCCAAACATTTTTCCACTTATGCCGGGGTGATTCTTCATGTTGTCACCCACGAGCGCAACAATTGCAAGCTCTCTTTCCACAACCAATGGCTCTACTTTTTTTGTCTCAATTTCATAAGCAAAAACTTCATCAATTACTTCCTTCGCATTATCAGCATTTAATTCTTCAATGCCTACGCAAATTGAATGTTCAGAAGAACTTTGTGTAATGAGAATAACATTAATTTTTTCGTTTGACAAAGCTTCAAATAGTCTTTTTGAAAATCCTGGAATGCCTACCATGCCACTACCTTCAAGGCTTAGCAAAGCAAGATTATTGATGCTGGATATTCCCCGTATTGTATTCCCATTTTTATGAACATCATTATGAATCCATGTACCCGGATCGGAGGGGGAAAATGTATTTTTTATGCAAACTGGAATGCCTTCATTCATTACCGGTTGAATGGTTGGCGGATAGATAACCTTCGCACCAAAATGTGAAAGTTCCATTGCTTCCTGGTAAGAAATCTGCTGAATGATTTTTGCGTTAGTTACTAACCTTGGGTCAGCCGTCATCATGCCGGACACATCGGTCCATATTTCCACAACAGAAGCATGTAATGCAGCGCCGACAATTGCCGCAGTATAATCAGAACCTCCTCTTCCCAATGTGGTAGTGTTCCCGCTTTTGTCGCTGCCGATAAACCCTGGAATAATACCGACCCCTGCATCATGCGACGAAAAATAATTTTGTATATTTTTATTAGTTGAAGGAAAATCAACATTGGCCATTCCAAATTCAGAATTGGTAATGATGAGTTCCCTGGCATCTTTCCAGGTGTTGCGGATACCAAGTGATTTTAATTTAGCTGCGAATATTTGCGTAGATAAAAATTCACCATAACTAATGATGGAATCTTTTGTGCGAAGTGATAATTCTCTCAACAAGAAAACACCATTACAGATATCTTCAATTTCATTACATCGTTTCTTAACCATACTCAGCCCACTGCTTTGCTGATCGAGCGGAATTAATTCTTTTACAGCAGTAAGGTGCCGCTGCTCGATAAGGTGAAGTTTTTCTTTGTAAGAAACATCAGCTTTTGAAGCAAGGTCTGCGGCGTCAAGCAACGCATCCGTAGTTCCACCAAAAGCTGACAAAACAATAATAATTTTGTCATCCCTTTTCACAGTTTCCTGTACAATTGAAATGACCTTATTGATATTTTGCGCATTGGCTACAGAACTACCGCCGAATTTTAATACCTGCATATTTGAATATTTACTAAGGTAATTGATATATGGTATGAAGTAATTTTTATTTGCAAAAGCTAAAAGCCCAAAGATTATATGGAAGTGTTTAAACCTTACGGGTTGTCGGGAAAATAAAAATCCTGTCCAAAGGAATCCAATGAAGTAGAAGTGGAGCTGCAAGATAATGATAGCTTATTCATTCATCGGGGGTTTCACTGGGAAGTTTTTCTAATTTGGTATTATTCTGTGAAACCCGCCGAGACAGTAGAGTGTCTATTTTATTGAAATTATCCAATTATATACACTACCAATGTTTGATGCAACTAATTCTTAATAAATTTAATAACCTCACCACCATTTATTCTTAATAGATAAAGACCCGGTGGAATATTAGCAATATTCACTCTCATTCCATCATTAATGATAAAATTCATAAACTTCCTGCTTTGTATATCGGTAAGTTCTGCAGATTTACCTGATGCCTTTGTTTTTACGATGATATAATCATGTGCCGGGGAAGGAATTATCTGTGTTTGGTTAGTAGCAGAATTTACTATGCTTACAACCGGGCTAAAATCATACTGATTGGCTGAAATCATACGCAAGCGATAATAACTGCGGCCCGCCAAAGGATACACATCATGAAAGCTATAGAAATAAGATGAGGCAGGGTTAACATCGCCAATAACTTTAAAATGCATGGCATCGTCACTTCGTTCTACTTCGTATTTATCTGCAAGGTTAGTATTTGCTACCTTCCATTGAATCAGTACGTCATCATCATTTACCAGGTTTGCACTAAATTGAGTTAATTCAACAGCTAAAGCGCTTGCTGTTCCCGAAAGCACTATTTCATTGCCAAATAAGCTTTCTACCTGGTTCGTATCCTGGGAAGCAATGCTTACGTAGTAATTTAAGTTCCCGCTCACCGGCATCTGTAAAGTATCTACAAGCCGGGTGAATGTATAAACGCTATCGAAATCGTAGCTGGTTGTTCTTACACCCAACCTGTAAGCTGGATAACCTGTTTGGGTGCTTATAACTACTCTCAGGCTATTATTACCAATGTTAGTAACAGAATAAGCAGGCGTTATGGGTGCAATGGCTGCCATGGCCACTGCGTTTCCATTTACCTGGGCATTACGTTTTAAAAAAGAGAAGCTCACAAAAAATGAGTCAATATTACCGTCAGGAATTATTTTTGTATCTACTCCTCCACTATCAAGGCTCGAATGTTCCCGTCCGCTGCCAAATCCATCGCCGGGTTCATTAAAAGAACACATCCTTGCGGCTCTGTCTCCCAGGTTATAAAAAGGTACATGATCTCCGGACCGGCCATTACGATCGATATCCGTCATAATATTAATAATAGATGGTACAGGTAATAAGTACTGTAAGTTCTCATGATATTCCAGTTTGATGTAACGGGCCCAGTCTTTGGAACTTGAGTTAATAGTTCCGCCGGAGAAAAGGCGGACAGTTGTAGAATCTACTCCGTTATTTATAGAACATCCTACAGGATTAGTTGGCAAAATACAATAAAGTGATCCAACAATGTCATTATTAATAACAGCCTTCACTGGAATATTTGTATTATGCAAATAGGTAGCAAACGCACCTGATCCAAAAAGACCCTGCTCTTCACCCGTAGTTATCATAAAAACAATTGTCTGGTTATAACTAAACTGGCTCATTACCCGTGCCAGTTCCATTACCAGCGATACTCCTGTTGCATTGTCTTCCATGCCCTTTGCGGAAACCGCGGAAGCTGTGCAAGAGGTTGAAGCCCGGCTATCTGCATGGGCTAAAAAAATAAGCACCGAATTATCAGATAAGCTATTGCCAGGCAATACCGCAAACGTTTCTTTGTGAGACGCAGCCGAACAGATAGTTTGGTCAAAAGTAAAATCAGAAACCACCAGCCTGTTGCTATTGGCAGAACTGAATTCCTGAAATTTTGAACTCACCCAGTTGAATGTAGCGGTAATTCCTTTTGTAGGAGAGGCAAGTTGGTTGCCAGTGTTTCTATTATAGAAAGTACCTAATTTAGCCCAATATTTTTTTATGGAATCCTGGCTTATATTATTTTTAATTCCCTGGATAATGTCACCAGGTAGTCGTGATACACTTGGCGGATTGTAGGTAACGGGGCTGTAAATACCTTTTAAAATGTTTAAGGATGTAGGATTTGTGATGGTTAAATTGGATTGCGCCTGGGCAAAAAAAGGCAAAATAAAAAAACCTATAAAGGAAATTTTTTTCATAGACTTTTACAAATGATATTGATAATTTTCTTATAACGTTTAATTCTTTATGATGGTATGCCTTGATATAAAAGTATCCCTTTCATAAAAAAGAATATTATGTTTTCTTGAATAGATATACCCTGAGAATTGCAAAAATAATAACGTAAGAATAGAGGTTTTAGTGTGATAACAGATAATAG
Source organism: Ginsengibacter sp. (assembly GCA_040005535.1). Taxonomy (GTDB): domain Bacteria; phylum Bacteroidota; class Bacteroidia; order Chitinophagales; family Chitinophagaceae; genus Ginsengibacter. Next base: position 7,467 of record JBDTYU010000029.1, read on the forward strand.
CTTTTCGGCTCCTCCAATGAATTAAAACGTAAAAGAATTAGGGAGTAGAAGTAACATTCCTAAATCCATGCAGCCGTTGTATTTTAACTCTTAAGTTTAATGCCGCATAAAGCCACACGCTGCCTTTGTTGTGTTTTGCGGAAAGTTTTTACATCTTTTTTAGATGCAATAATTACCCATTAATTTAATAAACGCCGGTTTAGACAGTCCCGATTCAGAAATCCAAATGCTACTTATTAGCATTATACAAAATCTAATAAAATTTTTTGAAGTATTTTCATGTCACAATACGATTGCTGCATTTTTAATTTTATAATGAATTATCAATCATGGATAACCAGGCTTCCCGTGGGCTGCAGCATTTTAAAAACTATGTTGGAATAAAATTTCAACTGTACAATAGCCTGTTCACCTCTTTACCCTTTCATCGTATTGAAAAAACAGGGATTTTATTATCGCTATTCGTCAACATATGCGAAGAAGGTTATAAAAAAAAACTCAGCCCTTCAGAAATTATTGAGGATTTTTTTTCGAAGCATACTTCCTTTCCAACGCAGCCAGAAAAGCTCGATCTTCTTTTCCGCTTTATTCAATATGTAGAAAGGCAGGTGGTTTTGTTTGATGCACTGGAGGATGCCGCTTTCACAACAGTGCATGATATGAGTGGCGCCGGTACACTCAGGCAACTGGAACTCGAAGTTCTTCAGAATAAAAAAGAAGCCGAGCTCACAAAAAAGTTAGAAGACTTTTCTATCAAGCTTGTTCTCACTGCGCATCCAACACAATTTTATCCCGGCTCGGTTTTAGGCATCATTAATGATCTTTCAAAATCCTTATCAGAAAATAATGCTTCCCAAATAAATATGTACCTGCAGCAGCTAGGTAAAACACCCTTTTTTAAAAAAGAAAAACCTTCGCCATACGATGAAGCAATGAGCCTGCTCTGGTATCTTGAAAATGTTTTTTTTGCGGCAGCAGGCAGAATAATTTCGTTCCTTAAAAATCAATTTCCTGATGCGGTTCATGAAAAAAATCCTATCATCAACATGGGGTTTTGGCCCGGTGGAGACAGGGATGGTAATCCTTTTGTTAATACAAAAACCACCCTGAAAGTTGCCGATGCTTTACGGGGCGGCATTATAAAAAGTTACTATCTCGAAATACGCAGACTACGGCGTCGACTCACTTTCAAAGGAGTGGATGTTCTCTTATCAGATCTTGAAAAACAATTGTACAATAATATTTTTATTCCCGGCAACCGCACACAATTAACCAGGGAAGAGATCCTTGAAGTGTTGAATAAGATAAAAGAAATTCTTATATACCAGCACAATGGCTTGTTTCTTTATCTCATCGATAACCTCATCAATAAAGTTCATGTTTTCGGATTGCATTTTGCTTCGCTCGACATAAGGCAGGATAGTTCTGTGCACGGAATGGTATTGAATGCAATTGCATCAGCAGACAAAGTGTTACCCTTAAATTATACAGAATTAAGTGAAGGTGAAAAGATTGACGTTCTTACGCACAATGCAGAAAGTCTATCCGTAAAAAATTACAATGATGCTATTATAAATGATACAGTCAATACAATTAAAGCAGTTAAATTAATCCAGGAATATAATGGAGAATTGGGTTGCAACAGGTACATCATCAGTCATTGCAGTAGTGCATTAAATGTACTGGAAGTATATGGCTTATTCATTTTATGCGGGTGGAAGAAAGAAGAATTGAAAATGGATATTGTCCCACTCTTTGAAACAATAGATGATTTGCAAAATGCAGCATCTATTCTTAAAACCTTGTATACAAATGATGAATATAAAAAACATTTGAAAAGAAGAAATAACAAGCAAGTCATTATGCTCGGCTTTTCTGATGGCACAAAAGATGGCGGTTATTTAATGGGGAACTGGAGCATTTATAAAGCAAAAGAAGAACTTACCGGAGTTTCAAAGGAATATAATATTAACGTGGCATTCTTCGATGGCCGTGGTGGCCCACCGGCAAGAGGTGGAGGAAAAACGCATAAATTTTATGCGTCTATGGGTAAAAATATTTCCAACAAAGAAATACAATTAACCATACAGGGGCAAACCGTAAGTTCCAATTTCGGAACCATTGATGCAGCTCAATATAATATTGAGCAATTAATACATGCTGGTATTTCAAATGATCTTTTTTCCAATCGCAATATAACACTGCAGGAAGAAGAAGAAGCTCTACTGCAGGAACTTGCCAAAGAAAGTTTCACTTCATATACTGCTCTTAAAAATCATCCTGATTTCATGGATTATTTAACTAGTGTAAGCCCTCTTAAGTTTTACAGTGAAACAAATATTGGAAGCCGGCCTGCAAAACGCGGCGGATCCAAAAAATTAAATTTACAGGACCTGCGTGCTATTCCGTTTGTAGGCGCATGGAGCCAGCTTAAGCAAAACGTAACAGGTTATTATGGCGTGGGGGCTGCTTTACAAAAAATGGATAAAGAAGGAAAATTTAACCAGCTAAAAACATTGTATCAAAATTCATTATTTTTTAAAACACTAATTGACAATTGTGAAATGGCCATGAAAAAATGTTTTTTTCCATTAACGGCGCATTTATCCAAAGATGAAAAATATGGTGAGATATGGAACATGATTTACCAGGAATATGTAAATACTGAAAAATATCTTTTTCAGCTTAGTGGTAAAAACGAATTGATGGCCGACTATGCTGTCGAGCAATTGTCAATTAATATGAGAGAAAAGATTGTTTTGCCATTAGTAACCATTCAGCAATTTGCTATAGCAAATATTCGTGAAATAGAAAAAGAAATGGTATCAAATGATTTGAAAGAGACTTATGAAAAATTAATAATGCGCTGCTCATTTGGTATTATTAATGCAGGAAGAAATTCGGCATAGTTACAATAGAAACGCATTTCGTTTACCTGTAGCTGTTATAATAACCGCCGGATTTTATTCAACCCGCCATCCTTATAGGTTAGGAGAGCTTCCTGATGTTTACTTTTTGCAATTTTCCGGGATTCATTTGATATAAGCTCATTTTTATCATCTGCCGTATTTAGTGCCTAAAGACGGTATCGTCTTTTTCAATCCCGGTTTTTAGCACATAATATTACAGGTATTCTGGTAATATGATTTGCAATTTGAAAATGTTCATTGAGTCTTTTCATTTATCTGCTCTCTCCTTTTTATTTATTGCCTTTGTAAAACAAAAATCAAAAAAATATGATAGCTAATACGTTTTTTGGAGTAATAGATATTTCATAACAACCTTATGTTAAGTTATTTATCCGGTAATTAGAACGAAAAAAAAATTTTACCAATAAACACAATATACCAGCAATAAAGGGCGTTTATACTCGGACGACGGTAATTTTACGGTCGCAGATTTTAGGAAGTTATACTTTATTTAAAACCTCAAAACAAGAAAAATGGAAAAAAACTTTACCCTAAAAAACAGAATCTTAATCCTTGTTACAGTTCTTATTGGTCTCTTTTTAGTAAGCGTACGTACCCAGGCTGCGCCAAAAATTAAATTCAGGAATCCGGAACTGATATCGGGAATAGACAAACAGGCAGGTGCCACCTATAAATTTCCAAATGTTGTCGCAGGGGTAGATGCATTTGTTACCATAGAACTTATGGTAAATGGTGCAACGCTTGTAAATATTGACGACTCAACTTTGGGATATTATGATGCATGGCAACCAACTGTGGGTGGCCCTGGCTTTGGGTCGTCTTATATTAAATGGGCCGTTGAGTTTAAATCAAATACCGGAATAGCATACACATTCCCAGACATAGATGCCTCCTCTATTGACGTGGATGGGGATAATGCCAGTGTAAGAGAATTTGTTGGCATTAACGGCCAGGCAAGCTACGCAGTGCCCACACAGGTACCAAGTTTGCTCACAATTACAGAGGTAAGCGATACTGATAACATTTATGGGGATGATCCAAGCTCCACGAATTTATTTGCTTTAGGCCCGGTTATTAATCGAACCAATATCGATACTTTTTCGCAGGATGTAAGACTTGATTATCATTTTATCAATACTTCAAAAATAAAATTTTATACGGGTTCGTTGATTGAGCCAAATGGTATAGCTGCGGGAGCCACTAACCGGTATCATTGTATTTATTTTATGAAAATAATAGCAGATTTTTCAGTTTTACGGGCAACTAGCTTTTCCTTTGATGCAATGGCAATTAATAATCGTAAAGTAAATCTGTCATGGCTTACCGAAAGCGGAAAAAGCAATGATCGTTTTGAAATACAGAGAAGTTATGATAAAAGAGAATTCAAGACGATAGGAATAATTATGAGTCAGGAGAATATGGATGAAGCTGCCGGCAGTTATAGTTATGAAGACCAGGACCCGGCTCTAAGTAATTATAAAGAGATTTTTTACCGGATAAAACAATTTGATGTGTATGGAGGATTCTCATACAGTGCCATAAAAAAGGTCTCAATAAATTCTAATAAGATAAGCTTCCAGGTAATGCCAAATCCATACATCGATAAATTGAGTGTAGGCTTTTCAAGTGAAACAAATGGTATTGCGGAAGTACGATTATTTAATTCAGGCGGAAATATGGTTAAGAAAATTCAATTTTCAATTGTGAGCGGAAATAATAATTTAAATCTGCAGGATTTAAAATCACAGGCTCCCGGTCTATACGTGATTGAAGTTTTTGTTAACGGAAAAATAATTGCAACCAGAAAATTAATAAAACAATAATTATCATATTTACACTCACAAGGATGTAGCATA
>JBDTYU010000030.1:0-3993 GCA_040005535.1 Ginsengibacter sp.
GGCATGAAAGTTATTTTTTATGATACGGAAACTAAAATGCCCCTGGGAAATGCTGAAGACAAATCTTCCTTAAAAGAATTGTTACGCCATGCTGATGTAATTACACTCCATGTGCCTGATGTGCCCACAACCAGGAATTTGATAAATAAGACTACATTAAAGTATTGTAAAGAAACTGCTATCCTTATTAACTATGCAAGAGGAAATGTCGTTGATCTTAATGCACTAAAAAATTCCCTGGTGAACAATGAACTCGGTGGGGCGGCTATAGACGTGTATCCCGATGAACCCGAAAAAAATGGGGACTCGTTTGTAACTCCGCTACAGGGATTAAGTAATGTGATATTGACCCCGCATGTTGGTGGCTCTACAGAAGAAGCCCAGCAAAATATAGGTGAGGATGTGAGCAGTAAGCTTTTCAATTTTCTGGAGAAAGGAATTACTACGGGCTCACATACCATACCTGCGTTGAGCCTTCCGCCTCAGGAGGGAACACATAGAATATTGCACGTTCATAGAAATGTACCTGGTGTATTGTCAGAAATAAATACGCAGCTTTCTCTGCATAAAATAAACATACTGGCGCAATATCTTAAAACCAACGATGAAATAGGTTATGTAGTATTAGACGTAAGCAAAAATATTTCAGGGAATGCTCTTGAATTATTAAGAAAGGTAAAAGAAACGATTAAAGTAAGATTGTTATATTAAAGATAACTGCAACACAATTTAAAGGCTAACGGTAAAGCATAAACGAAAAGTATGAAAATTATAATTATAGGTGGGGGTTTTGGAGGATTAAGACTCGCAAGAAAGCTCAGTAATAAAAAGGGATTTGATGTTACTCTTATTGATCGCTTTAATTTTCACCAGTTTCAACCTTTATTTTACCAGGTTGCTACAGCAGGTCTTGACGCAAGCAACATTTCCTTTCCACTAAGAAAAGCATTTCAAAAAGAAAAAAATATTCACTTCCGTATGACTGAAGTGAAATCTATTGATACTTCTCTGCAGAAAGTGATTGCTGATAAAGAAACTTTTGAATATGATGTGCTGGTTTTGGCAACCGGCGCCGATACTAATTTTTTTGGAAATACTGAATTAATGGCTCATGCCTATCCAATGAAGAGCACCGTTGAAGCTTTGCAAATAAAATATAAACTGCTAAAAAATATTGAAGATGCATTGTATTCAAAAGATGAACAGGAATTACAAAGTCTTATGACTGTGGTGGTGGTAGGCGGCGGGCCTACAGGTGTGGAAATGAGTGGTGCAATTGCCGATATGCGAAGATTTGTTTTGCCAAAAGATTACCCTGAGCTTGATTTCAGTAAAATGAAAATTTATCTACTCGAAGGAAGCCCGAAAACGTTGGGTAACATGAATGAAAAATCCAGCAACGATTCATGCGAGTATTTAAAAAAACTCAATGTAATTGTAAAAAACCAAACAGTTGTTAAAAGCTATGATGGTAAAACAGTAACCATGCAAAACGGAAATACTATTGCTTCTTCATTAGTAATATGGGCAGCGGGCATTAAAGGAAATGTGCCTGAAGGAATTGATAAAAATTTAATTGTGAAAGGCAATCGTATTAAGGTTGACCGGTACAATAAAGTAAATGGATCTGAAAATATTTATGCCATTGGAGATGTTGCTTATATGGAAACTGAAAAATATCCTCACGGCCATCCACAGGTCGCCTCAGTTGCTATTGCACAAGGGAAAGGTCTGGGTAATAATCTTCTTAAATTAGAAAAAAAAATATCTTTGGAAGCGTTTGAATATCATGACAAAGGTTCTATGGCTACTGTTGGGCGTAACCTTGCAGTTGTTGATATTCCTAAGCCCAGGTTACATTTTAAAGGTTTTTTTGCATGGCTTATCTGGATGGGGCTACATCTCTTTTTATTATTGGGAGTTAAGAATAGGTTGGCAGTTTTTTTTAACTGGATTTATAACTATGCCACCTACGATCAGAATTTAAGATTAATCTTTCGTACTTTTAAACAAACCCAAAATCCAATAGAATGAAATCACATTTTTTACATTCAGAATGGAACAACCTTATCATGGCTAATTATGTTGTTCCAAAAGAATTGCTTACACCATTTATACCTTCAAAAACAGAGCTTGATTTTTACCATGGAAAAACTTTTGTAAGTCTTGTGGGATTTATGTTTCTCAACACAAGAATCATGGGATTAAATGTGCCTTACCATGTAAATTTTGAAGAAGTTAATTTAAGATTTTATGTAAAATATAAAGATCACGGCCATTGGAAACGGGGAACAGTTTTTATTAAAGAGATTGTACCAAAGCCGGCAATAAGTTTTTTTGCAAACCTCCTGTATGGTGAAAATTATTCTACTATGAAGATGAAGCATTTTCATACAAAAAAAGTTGATGCGATTGAAACTTGTTACGAATGGGAATATAAAAATAAATGGAACAAACTTGCAGCTTCATCTCAAATAAAATCAGTACCAATGCGTATGAACAGTGAAGAAGAGTTTATTGCTGAACATTACTTTGGGTATACGAAGTATAAAGAAAATACAACTTATGAGTATGAAGTTAATCATCCCCGCTGGGAAATTTTTAAAGTTTTAAATTATACTGTTGATTGTGACTTTAATGATATTTACGGGAAAGAATTTGCTTTTTTAAAAGACGAAGCTCCTTCTTCAGTTTTTATGGCGAAAGGATCAGAAGTAAAAATTTATGCTAAGAAAATATTAGCGTGAAGTAAAAACTTTCATGAAATTTCTTGCTCTGCTTTTAAATGCAGCGCTTTGATGAGGCAACTGCTCTTCGATTATTAATTTTATCTCAGGAACTATTTCAGGATATTTTTTTGCAAGCCTTTCCAATACTGTTAAAGAAAATGCCTTAATAGCAACAGCCTCGCCTGGAGATCCTAAATATGTAAAACAAATTTCCATAACCATTCCTTCACATTCTTCCGGTATAACTATTGTTTGCAAAAGCCTTACTGTATTTCTTTTTATGGAATCATGAAGATTTGATTTTTTTAGATTATCAATCAATTCTTTAAAATTATTTTCCATTAAATGTGGATGAGCAATAGCACTGTAACTTAGTGGCCATGCGGTTCTTTGGGTAATACGATATTCACCATTTAAAAACAAATGAAATAATTCATTGAATTTTTTGGTATCACTGCCAACCCACTCAACGATCTTATCGCATTGCTTTTTTGAATGTTCTTCTAAAATTTCTGCTTGTAAATTCATTTGCTTGTTTCACTATCTTTATTTGAATTTGCAAAATCTTCAAGAAGTTTAGCCATCTTTATTACTTCCTCTTTATTAAGGTTGATATGCTTTAAAGATTCGCTCATTGAAAAATTTGAATGATCCATTTTACTTTCCGTATAAACGCTCGCTGAGCTATGCAACTCAATAGCGCCGGTATTTTCAGCGAGTAAAATAATATTTTCTGAGTTAATTCCTGAACCTGGCATAATTATAATTCTATCATCTGCAAGCTTAACTAATTCTTTAATTAACGGTATTCCGTCAACAGCTTTTGGTTGCTGCCCGGAAGTTAAAATTCTTTCACAACCGCTCTCAATAATATCTTCCAATGCTTTGAATGGATCATTCGTTCTATCGAATGCCCGATGAAATGTAACACCTAACGGATACGCTAAGACGCAAAGTTCTTTACATCTTCTTTTATCAACGCTACCATCTTTTTGTAACAAGCCAATAACAACGCCATCACAACCAAGTTGTTTGCACATTTCAATATCAGCTTTCATTATTGAAAACTCATTATCGCTGTAAAAAAAATCTCCGCCACGCGGGCGGATCATTACATATAACTGAATGGACAGTTTTTCTCTTGCAGCTTTAATAAATCCGTAAGAAGGAGTGGTACCGCCTTCTGAAGGATTATCACAAAGTTCAATCCGGTGTGCTCCTGCTTCCCGGGCTGCAATACAACTTTCAATATTGAAGCCGATTA
>JBDTYU010000031.1:0-9065 GCA_040005535.1 Ginsengibacter sp.
GAAGCAATTCAATTTAGAAAACTTTTGAAATAGTACAATTCCTTAAATTTGATTTTGACAAATTAATCCCGGCTTAAAATTTAATTGTATTATGATTATTGAAAAAAATGGTTTTATTCACCATGTTTATTTCTGGCTAAAAAATGAAGGCAATGCAGGTGATTATAACCAGCTTACAGAAGGATTGAAGAAGCTCTCTAAAGCACCAACTATTAAAACTTTTCATATAGGAAAGCCGGCAACCACAAGCCGGGAAGTAATTGATAGTTCTTATGCTATTTCCTGGTTATTGCTATTTGAAAATAAAGAAGACCATGATAGTTATCAAACAGACCCTGTTCATTTAAAATTTATTGAACAGTGTGCACATTTATGGAGTAAAGTAATGGTGTATGATACCGTAAGTATATAATGAAGTATAAGCAACAAATACTAATTTTTCTGAAGACTAAACGCCAAAAGAACTACCGCAGCCACAGGTGGTACTGGCATTGGGATTATTAAATGTAAATCCTCTTGAATTAAGTCCACCTTCCCAGTTTATTTCCATATCCATAAGATAAATGCTGTGCGCAGGATTGATAATGCAGGGAATTCCTTCTATTTCAAAATATTCATCTTTATCTGTTTTAATTTCAAAATCAAGAATGTACGACATGCCTGAACAGCCGCCACCTTTTACACCTACCCGAAGAAATTTTTCTGAATCAAAACTTTCCTTGTTCATCAATCTTTTAATCTCAGTAACTGCACCCGTTGTGAAAGTTACCGGTGTTTTATTTATAGTTTCCATAATATTTTTTATTCAATTGAAAATATCTTTGCTTCGATAACGTTTTTACTAGGCAGCTTACCTTTATTCACCTGCAAATTTACAATCCTTTCTTTAGGGATTGATTATTTTTACATGAAATTATCACAATGTCAACATTTGAAACAATAGTTGTAATTCTTCTTGGTGTTTTATTTTTGGCTATCATCTGGATGATAACGGAATTTACTTCTATTAGAAAAGATATTAAAGAAAGAGTCGGTATAAGTCCCGAAACATTAAAGCTTCGTTTACAGGCTTATGAAAGGCTTACATTGCTGGCAGAAAGAATATCGCTTCAGAATTTATTATCACGCACTCCAAATGCAGGTCTTTCATCACGCCAGATGCAGTCATCTCTTATTGATGCCATTAAGCAGGAATATGATTATAACATCAGCCAGCAGGTATATGTTTCATCAGAAGTATGGCGGGCTATCAATAATCTTAAGGAACAGAATATTTATGTGGTAAACCAGCTTGCCTCTACCATGCCATTCCAGGCTTCGGCAATGGACCTTAATAAACAAATTATTGATTTTCTTATCAACAATCCAAAAGCATCTCTCCATAATATTGTACTGGAAGCCCTTAACTTTGAGGCTAAGAAAATTATGTAAGTCTCTCTTACAAATCTTTCCTGTTGGCTCATCAATTTTACAATGAAAGAGGAAAATAAATTATATACTGATAGCGGGATAGAAATACAAAAGTTTTACACATACAGTGATTTTTATAAAACTAATGCTCCGGATGGATATGATGAAGTTCCCGGAACTTTTCCATTTACCCGCGGTGTACAACCTGATATGTATAGGGGCAGGTTATGGACCATGCGTCAATACGCCGGCTTCAGCACTGCTGAAGAAAGTAATAAGCGTTATCATTACCTTATTTCCCAGGGCGTAAGCGGCCTTAGCGTTGCGTTTGACCTCCCAACGCAAATTGGTTATGACAGCGACCATGAGCTATCGGAAGGTGAAGTAGGTAAAGTAGGAGTAGCTATCGATTCCATAGATGATATGGAAGCGTTATTTAAAGGCATCACGCTACAGGATATTTCCACATCAATGACCATAAATGCAACAGGGTTTATCTTACTTGCGTTCTATGTGGCCATTGCAAAAAAGCAAGGTGCTGATCTTTCTCAAATTCAGGGAACCATTCAAAATGATATTTTAAAAGAATATGCTGCAAGAGGCACTTATATTTATCCTCCTCAACCTTCGATGCGCATTATTACCGATATTTTTGAATGGTGCAGCAAGGAGGTTCCAAAATGGAATACCATTTCAATTTCGGGCTATCACATACGGGAAGCAGGAAGCACTGCTGTTCAGGAAATAGCTTTTACGCTTGCTAACGGTAAGGCATACGTGCAGGCGGCGTTAAATAAAGGGCTTGACATTAATGTTTTTGGCAAAAGACTTTCATTTTTTTTCAATTCACATAATGATCTTTTTGAAGAAGTAGCTAAGTTTAGGGCGGCACGAAGAATGTGGGCAAAAATTATGAAAGATGCAGGCGCCACAAATGAAAAAGCGATGATGCTTCGGTTTCATACACAAACCGGCGGAAGCACTTTAACGGCGCAGCAACCGCTTAATAATATAAGCAGGGTTACCATACAAACCCTTGCTGCAGTGCTTGGTGGTACACAGAGCCTGCATACTAACGGTTATGATGAAGCGCTGAATCTTCCTACAGAAGAAGCAGCGGCAATTGCATTACGAACACAACAAATAATTGCTTTTGAAAGCGGGGTTGCCGGCACGGCAGATCCTCTTGCGGGAAGTTATTTTGTTGAGAAACTTACTGATGAAGTTGAAAGTGCTGCATGGGAATTGATAAAAAAAATCGATGACATGGGTGGCAGTGTACATGCTATTGAACAGGGGTTTATACAAAATGAAATTGCATCCAGCGCTTATGCTTATCAGCAAAAAATAGAATCAGATGATAAAATAATAGTAGGTGTAAATGCGTTTAGAGGCGGCCAGGAAATTGCACCGCCATCTTTTAGAATAGATGACAGTATACGCCAGTTGCAATGTGATAAGCTGAAAACATTAAAGGCTAAAAGAGATGGCAAAAGAGTTGCCGATTGTTTAAAAAAAATTAAAGAGAATGCAACTAATAATGAAAATTTAATGCCTGTAGTGATAGATGCTGTTGAAAATTATTGCACCTTAGGTGAAATTTCAGATTCACTGAGGTTGGTTTTTGGCGAATACAAATAATTGAAATTGACTTTTATGAAATATTTTTTACTCTTCTTTATTCTTATTGGATCAGTTGTTTGTAAGGCGCAAAAATATGCTTTGCTCGATAAGAACATGGCGCAGCCTGTAACCTACACTAACTCGGTATCTTCAACCGATAAATACAATGGTTTTTTTCCTGTTGAAAAAAAGATGTTGACTAAATTTATTACTGTACTTAAAGAAATTGAAACTAAACTTTCATCAAAAAATACATCCGGGGAAGTAAAGCAATATGAAACTGGTTGTACAAAATTTGCCGGGCTAGCTGTGCGTCTTGCTTCTGAAACCAGGATGGATTATGTGATTACTTCCACTTGCGATAATGTAAAAATTTCTATGCACCTGTGTGATGCAAAAGTCAGCAATGCAAGCAATGATTATTTTGTAAAAACATGGATAAAGTATATCCAGAGTTATTTAAAATAATTACAGGTTTTCTAAGATTAAAAAAATAGAAAAATTTTATTTTTCTAAATCCCGGTATAAACAGACCGTGTACGATTCACCCTTATATCTCGTAACAAGGGAGATTTGGGGCTTATATTAATGCTGAACGACCGGTACAATCCTACAGGTGAAAGGGATATTGACATTTGCCAGCAATGCATATCCCTTGAAATAGAAACAGCAATTTGGTTAAGTTGGCCTTGAGAAATGTTGTAATATCCATTGATTGCTGTTTGCCATTTAGGCGTAATATTTAATGTGCCCCCAAAATTTGCATTTTGCGAATATTGGTTTTTAAACCCGGAGTTAGTTACAAAAAATTTTGAAAATGTTAAGGAATAAGAAAGGTTTACCGACCAGGGAATATTGAAGTCTGCATATTCTCCGGGATTATTATGTATGTAAGCAAGCTCACTATTATATTGGTCTTGCGAATAGCCAACGTCAGCAGCAACATCATTCGGCTGCAATTGTGGTTTTGTAGAGCCGGTTTTTTTATTTCCCCCCTGGAGCTGAGTTGATAACGAAACCTGCCCATTTACAAGACGCCCCAATGATAGCGGCTTACGTTGCCAAAGGAATTGATCTACCCTTTGACCCTGCCCATTTACCTGGTAAGGATCAATTGTTCCACTCGCTGTAATATTTATTTTATTAAAAAGATTACTTCTTGCAGAGAGCTGCAAAGGGCTTAATTGAAATGAATCTGCGAAAAAATTATAGCTGCTGTTAATACTTAATCCATCAATAATAGAAACCTTTTTCAAAGAATTTTCACCTGTATCTTTTTTATTACGCACTTTCATTGAAATGTTGTTGTCAATACCGAAAGTAAGTCCACCAAATCTCCCCGGGGAATAAGGCCCGAAAATATTTCTTTCATAAACTGAAAACCGTTGTTTGTCGCCTGCGCTGTCATATTGCGCATAATAAAAACTTTTTTTATTAAATTCCGGTTTATAGCTTATACCAAGTGTAGGCGTTATCTCATGGCGTATGGCCGGTATTTTTGCATTTTTCTTTTTTGCAGTTACTAAGCCAAAAATTCTTGTGGATATTCCTAATCCAAAAGACATTTGCCTCGCTGTGTAAAATCCTTTCTGTACAGTTGTTTGTAAGGTTTTGCTGGCTGTATCCCATCTTCGGTATGTTTTTGTCTGGTACCATGTTTCATCATAACTAACGGAGGGGCCTACCTGGAAAGCGCCTATTTGCGGAAGCGAAAGTGAAATTGGAAATGAGTGATGAGCGCCGAATTGAAACGTGTCCGCAATTTGGCGGAATATATGAGGAAGGGTATCATAAAATGAAAAAAGACTTTTTGCATTTCCATTATATGCTATGCCAACGTTTTCATACCACTTTGGTGTTCCCACAAATTCTTTTTTCCTGAAAGGATAAATGGTTTGTACGTTAAATCCTACATCAGGAAGATTTACATTGATAATTTTTAAATTGGTATTCTGGTTGTGATTTGCAGTTATCGTTAAATTAAAAGGTTTGTCCTTCCATGTTTTTGACCATGCAATAGAGGATGTTAACTGATTACTGAAATTTCTATTTGGGTTGTCGGGTACATAAGAATTATAGCTGCTGCTTCCTGCATTTACACTTGCATTAAAACTTACGCCCGGGTGGGCTTTGCTATCCGTATTATGGCTCCATGCAATATGATAGCTTCTGTTATGCGAAAAATCGGGATCTCCTTTAAAATTGGTATTAAAATTTTGTACGTCAAATGTAAAGCTCCCCCTATAGCGGTATCTTTTCATGTATCTCGGGTTCACACTCGCATTCCAACCTCCATAAGAATAGACGCTTGTTCTTAAAATAACATCCCAGTACTCACTGATAACTTTGTAGTAACCAAAATTTTCAAGGCCAAGCCCCCTTTGTTCATTTGAAGTAAATGTTGGCTGTAATATTCCTGAATGCCTTCCCTGGCTTAACGGATAAATACCAAATGGAAGATAAATAGGAATGGGTACTCCTTCAAACTCAGGATGAACAGGGCCGGTAATAGCTACTTTATTATTTATAAATTTTATTTTATTGCTTATAAAAGCAAAGTGAGGAGTATCAAGGTTGCAGGTGGTAAACCTTCCGCGAAGCGCATAAAAAACATTATTGTCAATTTTTTTAATCGTCTCGCCATAAACATACATTTCTCCCTGTTGCGTATAAGTGCTTTTAGTAAGGCCTTTTCCACTTTTCATATTGAAGCGAATAGAATCGCTTTGCGAAAGAAAATCAGATTGTTTGTATGTGGGCATTGAAATCACTTTACCAGTGCTGTCTCTTTTTATAGCAGCGATAATATTTCCAGATGCCGCATCATAAGAAATTATTGGAGCTGTAAGGTTGTTGTCTTTATATAATGTGTTTGCTTTTTTACCATATAATGTTATCGTATTTGCGGGCACATTAAGTACCATAGAATCTTCAGCTGTATATTCTATAACAGTATCCAGCGCATTCTTTGAGCTTTTAAATTGTAACGTATCGGCAGTTTTTATAAATGCGGATGTATCAGTTTCTAAAAGAGAATCGATATTTTTTTTGGGGAGAGTATCTGTGTTTGAAGCAATTTTTATCCTTAAGGAATCGTTTGAAGGGTTTACCTTTTTATCAATCAGTGGATTTTTTTTATTCGAAGGGATTACAGTATCCTGCTGGGAAGTTAAAAATGTGTGAAATGAAAAATAAAAAGAATGTTTATCCCTACTTTGAACCGTCAGCATAAGAAGTATAACAGTTACCGTAAGTACCGATATATATTTTGAGCTAACTTTGTTTATGATGTTCATAGCAGTAGAAAACAAAAATAGAGATAATCCTATTAAGGATTTGTGAAGATTACAAAACCAAAATTACCTGCCCCATTAAAACTTATAAATACATGCGTCTTCTAAAAAAAGCATTTTCTTTTTTTCTTTTTTTCTTTTCTATAATGTTGGTGTGTTTAGTTACGAACGCACAGTCTGGTAAAAAAATTAAGACCATAATTGTTGACGCCGGTCATGGTGGAAGTGATAATGGTGCTCGTGGTGAATACGAAGGCTCTTTAAATTCAAAAGAAAAAAATATTACCCTGGCCATTTCTCTTAAACTAGTTTCCGAACTTAAGAGGCAACTCCCTGATGTAAAGATTATACCAACTCGTACTACCGACATTTTTAATACGCCAAAAGAAAAAGCTCAAATTGCCAATGATAACCACGGCGATCTTTTTGTATGTATTCATGCAGATGCGGTTAATCTTAGAACAGGGTCCAGGATTATAGGTTACCGTGCCGAAACATACCATACCATAAAATATATTGGCAAAGGCAAAAAAAGAAAAAAAATTCTTACTCCTCATACCCGTGAAGTGCCGGTAAGACAATATTTTAAAATACCTACTGAAAGAAAAGGGACAAGCACCTGGATATTTGCTGCACATAAAACGGATGCTAAAATAAAGGCGATGGAAACGAGCGATCTTCTTTTTTCAACCGATGAGAATGACAGTACACTTAACATTAATGATGATAGTCCTGAATGGAAGGCCAATGCTTTATTATACACGCAGAATTATTTTAAGAAGAGTTACAAACTCGCATCTGATATACAAGAAGATATTGACAGTATGGGGCGTCCAGATCTTGGTGTTCATCAGCGTCAAAAAGGTATTTGGGTGCTCCAGGCAACGTCAATGCCGGCTGTATTGATTGAAACAGGGTTCATTGCTAATTATGATGATGAACGATACCTTAACAGTGAAAAAGGGCAACAGCAAATCGCTGAATCTATTACCCGCGCTCTTATAAAATATAAAAATCAAGTTGAAACCCAGCAGGCCAATACTAATGCCGAAACATTGAATTCAAAATAAATACTGCTCACATTTTATTCTACGGGATAATGTCATTAATTTTTTAAAGCAGAGATTGAAGGTTGTGTGCCAATAAAGATTACTATTTTCGCAATTCAAATTTTGGATGTTGTAACCAGTAAATGGATAAATCTGCTTTATTATCAAATAAAAAAATATGAAAATTAATAATGAGACAAAAATTGGAGTGATGGCTCTGTTCGGAATAGTATTGTTGGTATTGGGGTTTAATTTTCTTAAAGGTAAAAGCCTTTTTAAAAAAGAAAGGCATATTTATGCCGTATACCAGGATGTACAGCTCCTTACCAAATCGAACCCGGTTCTTATTAACGGGGTACAGGTTGGTAGCATTACGAATCTTGATGGTGGCAAAGACATGAGGAGGATCGTGGTTACAATTAATATTACAAAGGATATAAATATTCCTGATAATTCGCTTGGAGTCATAAATCCTCCCCTTCTGGGCACCGCTTCAATGGAAATACAATTAGGTGGTTCCTCCACTTTCTTAAAAAACGATGATACTTTGTTAACTACACTTAGTGGTGGTGCTTTTGATGCGGCTTTAAAATTAATCAATCCTGTTTTGTACGAAGTTCGTAATGCAGTAAAATCATTAGATTCTGTACTTCATGTTGTTACCGGAGTTTTTGATCAGGGTACAAAAAATAACATAAAAGGAATACTCGCTAATTTAAATACGACTACAGGATCTTTTGCATTATCTGCAAAATCATTAAATGAGCTTTTGAACATTCAAAGCGGGGCCCTTTCCAGCTCGCTCAATAATGTTAGTGCTTTCACAGCCAACCTCAATTCTAATAATCAAAAGCTTAATAGCATCCTTGAAAATGCTAAAGTAGCATCCGCTAAATTCGCAGATATTAATTTGAAAACCACTTTAGATACACTCAATGCAGCAGTTGTAAACTTTAAACAGGGTGCTGAAAAAATTAATAGTAAAGATGGATCTCTCGGCTTATTATTGAATGATAAACAATTGTATAATAATCTTCAATCAACTACTAATAAAATAAATATTCTTCTTGATGACATAAGAGTTCATCCAAAAAGATATGTGAACATTTCTGTGTTTGGTAAAAAAGATAAGGGAAACTATATTACCGCCCCTTTACTGGATGACACATTAAAAGCGGTTAAAAAATAGAATGATCGCATTTGCAAAAATTGGATTTGTCATATTTTTTATACAGGTAAGTTTTATTTCATTAGCCCAGGTAATACCTCCAAAAACTGATACAGTAAGGGAATTCGAAATTCTGCGAGGACCCAGTATGCGCAGTATTCATATTGATTCGGTAACAACTTTACAAACTATCGCAGGAGGTGCAATTATTAAACAGGGCACCACAATTTTCAGCAGCGATAGTGTGGCAATAAATCCAAAAACGCATGTAGTAGAAGCCTTTGGCAATGTTCATATAAACCAGGCAGATAGCGTGCAAACGTATGCACAGTACCTTAAATATATCGGCACAGAAAAAACAGCTTATCTAAAAAAAGATGTAAGGCTTAATGATAAAAAAAGTACACTCTTTACGCAGGAGCTTGATTATAATTTAGGTACAGGAATCGGAAATTATCACAACGGCGGCAAGGTAATTAATGGCAAAACAACTATCACCAGCAGGGATGGTACTTACTATGC
>JBDTYU010000032.1:0-10544 GCA_040005535.1 Ginsengibacter sp.
TTTGTTTTTCATCGCCTGAAACATTTTGCGGTGTCCATACATTTACATGAATAAGCTGGTCGCCTTTTTCATGAGAGTTTATAGAAGGAAATCCTTTGCCTTTAAGCCGGAAAATTTTGCCGCTTTGGGTACCGGGCGGAATTTTAATTTTCGCCCTGCCGTCAATTGTGGGTACTTCGGCATTTGTTCCAAAAACTGCATCAGGAAATGAAATGTATAAATCGAAGGCAACATTTAATCCTTCTCTGTGTAACTGTAAATTCGCTTCTTCTTCAATTAAAATAATAAGATCACCAGGGCCACCTCCACGCTCACCCATGTTACCCTTGCCACTCATGCTTAGTTGCATTCCTTCTTGTACACCAGCGGGAATATCAAGCGTAACAGTTTCTTCACCATATACCCGTCCTTCGCCTTTACATGAAGTACACTTACTGGTAATTACTGAGCCCTCACCATTACAGGCGGGGCAGGTATTTACTGTTTGCATTTGCCCAAGAAAAGTATTTTGAACCCTGCGTACCTGGCCGTTTCCGCCACAGGTGCTGCAGGTTTGCATACTGTTTTTATCCTTTGCTCCGGAGCCTCCGCATGTATTACATGCAATGTATTTTTTTACTTTTATTGTTTTTGTAGCGCCTTTGGCAATCTCTTCATAGTTTACTTTAATCTTTACACGAAGATTGCTGCCTCTTACACCCCTGTTTCTTGACGAACGGCCACCACTTCTGCCTCCACTGAAAAAACTTCCAAATACATCATCGCCAAAAATATCACCAAATTGACTAAAGATGTCTTCCATATTCATATCATGGCCGGAGAATCCGCCACCACGGCCTGATGCGAAAGCACTGTGTCCAAACCTGTCATACTGTGCCCGCTTATCAGGATCACTCAACACTTCGTAAGCTTCTGCTGCTTCCTTAAATTTTTCTTCCGCAGTATGATCGCCGGGATTTCTGTCGGGGTGGTGCTGCATAGCTACTTTCCGGTAAGCCTTTTTTATTTCATCCGCCACGGCAGACTTGCTTATGCCCAGAATTTCGTAATAATCTTTTTTTGAAGCCATTGAACTTACCATACAATTTTGTTGTGATCTGCGTAAAAACAAAACCATGCCGCTCGCAGATACGGCTCATTCAAAATATAAATCAGGTTTTTTTATTTACCAATAACCACCTTGGCAAATCGTATTAATTTATCATTAAGGTAATATCCTTTTTCAATTTCATCCACCACTTTACCTTTCAACTTTTTATCATCAACAGGGACTTCTGTAATCCCTTCATGTTTCTCTACATCAAAATCAGTGCTGAGGCTTTCCATAGCCTTAAGACCCTGCCCCTGCAAAGTTCTGCGAAGTTTATTAAACACGAGCTGAACACCTTCTTTAATGTGTTCGGGATCATTGGTTTCCTGCATTTGTTTTTCCGCACGATCAGCGTCATCTAAAACCTGTAACAATGAAACTATCACTTCTTTCCCTGCTGTTTGTATTGTTTCAATGCGTTCTTTTGAAGACCGTCTTTTATAATTATCAAATTCAGCAAACAAGCGCACATATTTATCTTTCTGCTGTTCCAGGTCGTCTTTCAGTTTTGAAACCTCATCGGGTAATATGGGTTCAGGTATATCCAATTGTTCAAGCTCAGATATATCAACTTCCTCCATCCCAGGGTTATCATTTTCATTCACAGAAAAATCTTCTGTGTTTACCCGGTTATCTATATCAGTTTCTGCCAGGTGTTTTTTATTTTTTTCCATAATATAAAATTGGCTGCAAAGGTAGCATTGTCAAACTTTTTGCCAATAACAAATATTAGACAAAATGACACGTAAATGAACCCTGATATTAAAATAACAAAATTGATTAGAATGTATATTTTTTATTGTACTTAGTGTAATCGCAATTTAAATGCAAAAAACCGGGGTAAGTATAGAGTAAGCCTTTTATAAGAGTATCTACTTAAAACATTCTATTGAAAATTTATTAATTTTAGTTTCAAACTATTTAATGGAAACATACGGGAAAATATTATTATTTGCTATGCCGGTTTTTTTGGTATTAGTACTTTTTGAAAAATGGTACGGATGGTATAAAGGCAATGATACCGTAAGACAAATGGATATGATCTCAAGCCTTAGCTCCGGCATTACGAATGTAACCAAAGATGTTCTTGGACTTAGTTTGGTAATCATCAGTTATGAATGGCTTACAGATAAAATTGCTATTGTTCACATAAAGCCCGGAGTATTGGTTTACATTGTTGCATTTATTACTCTTGATTTTGCAGGCTATTGGGTTCATCGCATTTCACATCATTATAATATTTTTTGGAACAATCATATTATTCATCACAGCAGCGAGGAGTTTAACCTTGCCTGTGCATTAAGACAAAGCATTGCTGAGATAATAAAAATATTTACAGTATTCCTGTTGCCTGCTGCATTGTTGGGTGTACCCGCTACGGTAATTGCCATTGTAGCACCTATTCAATTGTTTGCCCAATTTTGGTATCATACACAGCACATTAATAAAATGGGTTGGCTCGAAAAAATTATTGTAACACCCTCTCACCACCGTGTTCACCATGCAATTAATCCCGAGTATATTGATAAAAATTTTTCCCAGATATATATAATTTGGGATAAACTTTTTGGAACTTTCCAGGAAGAATTACCTGATGTAAAACCTGTCTATGGAATTACACGTCCGGTAAGAACATGGAACCCCGTTAAAATAAATTTTATTCATTTGTGGCTTTTGATAAAAGATGCATGGCATACCAAAATGTGGAAAGATAAATTAAGAATATGGCTTATGCCAACCGGTTGGAGGCCAGATGATGTTGCTGAAAAATTTCCTGTTTATAAAATTGAAGACGTCTATAATTTTGAAAAATATTCGACTCAATATTCACCTGCATTGCTTACCTGGTCGTGGGTACAATTGACGATGCTGCTAATTACTATTTCTTATCTTTTTGCAAATATTGCTGCGATAGGTACACCGGGTATTTTCTTCTATGGGCTTTTTATTTTTTTAAATGTGTATGCCTACAGCGAGCTTATGGATAGGAACCGGTATGCTTTCTTTTGGGAAATGATTAAAAATATCATTGGCTGCGCCATCATTTATAAAACCGGAGATTGGTTTGGCGCTTCTATTTTTTTCGCTGGAATAAATTATTTAATAGTTGCCTGGTTTATAGTATCCACCCTTGTGACAGCATGGTTTGTATTTATTGATTTCAGGTCTGAAAAAAAATTCAGGTATCCCTTAAAAAGTTTTACAAGGATAAAAAAAATTAATACTCTGATATAAATATCTAAATATCAGGTCACCTGGTTTTTCAGGAGATCTTCAAAAGAATCTCTTCCACGGATAAGTATCGCCTTCCCGTCTTTTACCAGAACTTCAGCGGGTTTCAATCGTGAATTAAAATTGGAAGACATTTCAAACCCATAAGCCCCCGCATTATAAAAAGTAAGAAAATCACCTTCATTTATTTCATTAATTTTTCTATCCCATGCGAATGTATCGGTTTCGCAAATATTGCCAACAATCGTATATATCTTCTTAGCTCCATTTTCATTACTGATGTTTTCAATATGATGAAAAGAATTATAAAACATGGGCCGTATAAGATGATTAAAACCACTATTGACACTTGCAAAAATAGTAGCGGATGTTTCTTTGAGCACATTCACCTGTGTAACGAAATATCCTGCAGCGCTTACTAAAAATTTTCCCGGCTCAAACCAAACCTCTAAATGTTTATTATCGGGGTTGGGATGATTGGCAAATGCTTCGCTAACTTTTTGTGCCAGCAAATTAATATCCGTTTCTGTATCGCCATCTTGGTAAGGCACTTTAAAGCCTCCACCCAAATCAACAAATTCTAATTCTTTGAAATAAGGAATTATATCGAACAAAACTTCAATACCTTTTACAAACACATCTGCATCTTCAATGTCGCTTCCTGTATGTATTTGTAAGCCACGAATAAATAAATTGTGTTTATGAACGACCGATAATATTTTTTCAACCTGATCAACAGGAATACCAAACTTGCTTTTATCATGTCCTGTGGAAATCTTCAGGTTTCCACCTGCTAAAATATTAGGACGCAACCGGATGCCAATAGGATAAGTATGCCCATACTTTTCTCCAAACTTTTCCAGGTTAGAAAGGCTGTCGATATTAATATTAACACCTAAAAATTTTGCCTCCTCAATTTCATTAAAAGCAATACCATTGGAAGTATATAAAATTTTATCCGGAGGGAAACCCGCATAGAGAGCCAGTTTCACTTCATTAAGAGAACTACAGTCGATATTAGCACCAATAGATTTTATATGCCGCAAAATATTAATGTTAGTTAATGCTTTACATGCGTAGAAGAATTTTGGGCTCGTCTTTTTAAAGGCACTTACAAGTTTGTTGTATTGTTCTGTGATTTTTTCTGCGTGATAAATATAAACAGGAGTACCAAATTCTTTGGCAATATCTGACAACTGCGTATGTGATAGATCCTGTGTCATTATGTTAATGGGCTAACTGGCTAATTGCATAATTAACCATTTTATTCCTCTGTTATTACAATATCGGGCAATTCATTTTGTGTCCCTTCAATCCTGGTTGCTTCAATGATTTCCTGATTGAGCACTTCTCTTATTTTGGGAAGATCATCGGGAGTGTTGATACCAAAATAATCCATAAAAGATTTCGAGGTGTTATAAATAAGTGGCTTCCCCGGTGAATCTTCATTTCTTCCCGCAATAATCACAAGATCTTTCTCCAGCAGCTTCTGCACGGCATAATCGCAGTTGACCCCGCGAATAATTTCAATCTCAGATTTTGTTACCGGCTGTTTGTAAGCAATTATTGAAAGTGTTTCCAGCGATGCAACGGAAAGTTTTTTTAAGAATTTATCTCCGTTAAGCTGTGCAATAGTTTTATGAAATTCTTTCTTGGTAAGAAACTGGAAGCCTCCGCCGCTTTCAACTATTTCAAAAGCATAAAACTCTGAATCATACTTTTCCTTAATTGCATTTATTGCTGTATCAACCTGTTCTGTTGAAGCTCTGTCTTCAATAAACCCCAGTGCATTATTCACCAACTCACCCAGCTCATTTGATGCCAAAGGTTTATCACTGGCAAATATCAACGCTTCAATGTGTGGGATTATTAAACTTAAGTCCATTGTTATTGGTCATCCCTGCAATGCTGCTGCGCCACTTACAATTTCAGTAAGTTCAGTTGTAATGGCAGCCTGCCTTGCACGGTTGTAGCTTATTTTTAAAGATTTCAAAAGTTCTTCAGCATTATCTGTGGCTTTGTCCATTGCAGTCATGCGGGCACCATGTTCGCTGGCATTTGCATCCAATATTGCTTTATACAATTGTGTATTTAATATTTTTGGCATCAGCTCTTCAATCAATGTATTTTTATCCGGCTCAAATATAAAATCAGCTTTTGTTTCTCCTTTCTTTTTTTCTGTTTTTTTAACAGGCAAAAATTGTTCAACAGTAAACTTTTGCGTAGCAGCATTTTTAAATTCACTATACACAAGCTCAACCGCATCTACTTCTCCTTTTGCAAAAACATCCATTGCAAATTTTGCGGCCTTAGCCACATTTTCAAAACTGAGGTCAGAAAAAATATTCCAGTAATGATCAATTACTTTAAACTTATTTTTTGAAAAATGCTCATATCCTTTTTTACCTAAAGGCATAAGTTCTGCATTACCTTTTGCAGACACGTTTCCATATTTTTCTTTTATAACCTGCTTTGCAAGTTTAATAAGATTACTGTTATAGCCACCACACAATCCCCTGTCACTGGTTATTACAATAACTAATACTTTTTCAACCGGCCTTACAGCAGCAAGAGCCATATTTACATCTCCGTCAGCATTGCTTACAATATTGCCAAGCATTTCCTGGAGCTTTTGAGCATACGGTCTCATTTGAATAATGGCATCCTGCGCCCTTCGCAATTTAGCAGCACTTACCATTTTCATTGCCTTGGTTATTTGCTGGGTACTTTTTACACTTTGAATCCGGTTTCTTACTTCTTTTAAGGCTCCGCTCATATTAATTGTTATTGGGCAGCAAAGTTAAGTGAATGCCTGTAGAAAACCATTCTGTATAAGATATAAACAGATCAAAAACCTTTTTTGTCTATCATGCATCATTCAAATAAAAAATTTTTCGAAAAAAATAAATGAATTTTATGCCTCTTCATTTACCAAATCTTTCTTCATGAATAAACCATTAAGATCTTAGGGTAAACACTTTCAGTTTTTTGGAACATAATTTTATAATGCTTACCCATTTAATGTTATTAAATTCTTAGTATGATGATTTGCTCCCGATGTTATTATAAAAATTTATTTGTAACAAAAACAAAAAAAATTCACGAAAGTTTTTACCCTAATTTTACGCCCATAAAAACGATTGCATTCTTAAATAACAAACTCCGAAATGAAATTTAAGTGGTGGAAAATTTTGTGCATGATACTTTTGTTTTTCACGTTTATTGCTGGATTTTTAGTAAAAGTTCCACATATTGGAAATCTTTATGAAAGCATTCGTAATTTTTTCTTTCATGTACCTATGTGGTTTGGACAGATTATGTTACTCACACTTTCACTGGCTTATTCTATTGCTTACCTGCGTACTCAAAATATCAAACATGATATTTATGCCGCAGAATTTGCAAAGACAGGAATTATTTTTGGAATCTTAGGATTGGGTACAGGCTCAATTTGGGCAACATACACATGGGGCGAAGCATGGAGCAACGATCCTAAGCAAATAGCTGCAGCTATAGCGGTATTAATTTACCTTGCCTATATTGTATTAAGAGGTTCTATGAATGATATTGATAAGAAAGCAAGAGTAAGCGCAGTCTATAATATTTTTGCCTATTTCATTTATATACCTTTAATAATGATATTGCCGAGATTGGTTCAATCACTTCATCCCGGGGGTATGGAAGGTGCTAAAGGAGGTGGTAATCCTGCATTGGGCGGAGGGAGTCTCGATTCAAAAATGAGAATGGTTTTCTGGCCTGCTGTAATGGGTTGGGTACTTTTAGGAATTTGGATTAGCAGTCTTAAAATAAGGTTCGGGATGCTGGCCAACAAAAATTTGATTAATGATTAAAAAGTATTATAAGCGTTTAACCCTGTCCGTTATATTTTTACTTTTCGGTTTTTTATTGTTTGCACAATCTTCTGCGGATTCTACCGGAACCGGAATGAACAGTATTATGAGGAGTCATGAAAAAATATATGTTGTAATGGCTGTTTGTGTTACAATTCTTGTTATTCTTTTTTTATACCTTATAAGAATTGACATTAAAATTTCGAAAAAAGAAAAAGCATTTTAATTCTCTTTTAATAAAATTTTAAATCAGAAATGATAAAAAAAATAAATGATAAGTTTGATTAATAAATAACCTAAATAAAATTTTTATGTCGTCCCCGATACCATATAGTTTTTTCCAGAGTGTTATAAGGAGTTTTGATAAGGCCGCTATTTTCACTGATTGGGATCCCGGCATTCTTGAGCAGATAAAACAATGTAATAGTGTTTACCAGATGCGATTCCCGATAAAAAGAGAAAGCGGTGAAATTGTAACAATTGAGGCATACCGTGTGCAACATTCACATCATAAAACACCCTGTAAAGGTGGTATACGTTTTAGTGAAGCAGTAAACCAGGACGAAGTAATGGCGCTTGCAGCACTTATGACTTACAAATGTGCAATCGTGAATGTGCCTTTTGGAGGCGGCAAAGGAGGAATAAAAATTAACCCCCGGGGATATACTCCTTACGAACTGGAAAAAATTACACGACGTTATACTGCAGAGTTGATTAAGAAAAATTTTATCGGCCCGGGCACCGACGTACCTGCACCGGATTATGGAACAGGAGAAAGAGAAATGGCATGGATACTGGACACGTATGTTGCTATGCATCCGGGAGAGATTGATGCTGCCGGTTGTGTAACCGGAAAGCCGGTAACCCAGGGAGGAGTTCGTGGCAGAAAGGAAGCAACAGGTCTTGGAGTTTTTTATGGTCTGAGTGAGATATGCAATATGCCTTCGATCATGAATAAACTCGGGCTGCCCCTGGGGGTGAAAGGAAAACGCATTTGTGTACAGGGACTGGGGAACGTGGGTTATCATACTGCATTATTTTTTCAACAGGCAGGTGCAATTATTGTGGGTTTGGCGGAATATGAAGGCGCAATATATTCTAAGGATGGATTGGATGTTGACAAGGTGTGGCTGCATCGCACAAAAACAGGCTCTTTACTTGATTTTCCCAATGCGCAAAATTTTGCAAAGAATACTGATGCGTTGGAAATGGACTGCGATATACTAATTCCGGCTGCCCTGGAAAATGTAGTAAATGGACAAAATGCATCACGTATAAAGGCTAAAATAATAGGTGAGGCTGCCAATGGGCCGCTCACGCCACAGGCAGATGAAATATTGAATTTAAAGGGGGCATTGGTTGTGCCTGATATGTACCTGAATGCAGGAGGTGTCACCGTTAGCTATTTTGAATGGCTTAAAAACCTTAGTCATGTACGTTATGGCCGCCTTGAAAAAAGATTTACAGAAAACATGAACCATCATATTCTCGGACAACTTGAAGAACTTACCGGAAAAAATGTTAGCCCAATTGAAAGAGATTTTATTATGCATGGCGCAGATGAAGTTGATTTAGTAAGAAGCGGGTTAGAGGAAACTATGATAACTGCAACCAGGGAAATTGTTGACATCTGGCAAAAAATACCTGCTATACCAGACATGCGCACAGCAGCTTATGTGTGTGCTATAAATAAAGTAGCGACTTCCTATGCTGAACTTGGAATATTCCCTTAAAAAAAGAAATTAAAAAGTTAGAGCTATCAAGTTAAGTAATCAGGGAATTCATTTATTTCTATAAATTCATTTTTTATTTTTTGAAAGCCAAAGCAATAACTTCCATTTGTAATTATAAGATAATCTGCAGGAAGTGTGATATGATAACGAAGAATTTGTTCTAAAGTTTTTTCAGAAAGTGTAACATTCATTTCTTTACATTCGATTATCATAAATGGAAGTGCATTCCGGCTGTAAACTACAACATCACAACGCTTTTTAAGTTCACCTAATTTAATTTCTTTTTCAATTGCAATCAGCGAGGCAGGATAATTTTTTAAAAGAAGGTAATGTATTATATTTTGACGTACCCATTCTTCCGGGGTAAGGCTCAACCATTTTTTTCTTATGATATCAAAAACTTCGTTTACCCCTGCCCGTTGCCTTATGTTTATCTGCTGCTTCTGAAATTTAATTTTTATCATTTAGCTGCCTACCCTCAAAAGAAGGTTTTTAAATTCTTTTTATATATTTTTCAAAATTGTAAAGTTCAAAGAAAATCAAATCAGTGTAATTAGTAAAATTCGTGTAATTCGTGCCTTAAATTGTATTTTTATCTATAACAATAAACAACTATTGGATTTATAAGAATATGAAAACAAAAAAAGAAATAGTGACCAACTGGCTTCCCCGGTACACCGGCGAAGAACTGGAAAATTTTGGACAATACATTCTTCTTACCAATTTCAGCAACTATGTAAAAATGTTTGCTGATATATACAATGTGAAAATTTCAGGTATCGATAAAGCTATGCAATGTGCTACTGCTAATAATATCACCATTATTAATTTTGGTATGGGAAGCCCCGGCGCAGCAACCATCATGGATTTGCTGAGTGCTATAAATCCTAAAGCAGTTTTGTTTTTAGGAAAATGTGGTGGGTTAAAAAAAAGAAACAAAATCGGCGATCTTATTTTACCCATTGCGGCGATAAGAGGGGAAGGAACTTCTAATGATTATTTCCCACCTGAAGTGCCCGCACTTCCTGCTTTTGCTTTACAAAAAGCTATATCAACAACCATTAGGGATTATGCTTTTGATTACTGGACAGGCACAGTATATACAACAAACCGAAGAGTTTGGGAGCACGATGATATTTTAAAAGCTTATTTGGAAAAAGTAAGAGCCTATGCAATAGATATGGAGACGGCAACCATTTTCACAGTTGGTTTTTATAATAAAATACCTACCGGTGCATTGCTGCTTGTAAGTGATTCGCCAATGGTTCCGGAGGGAGTAAAAACTGCTGAAAGCGATGCCAGTGTTACAGCACAATATGTTGAAAGGCATTTAAGAATTGGTATTGATTCATTAAAGCAACTGATAAATGACGGCCTTACTGTACGACATTTAAAATTTTAAATTGTGTTATAGAGAACAGTTAATAGACAGCTGTGAGCGTAAAGTTTCTGCTATTCATCACACATTCACCATTCAATTCACACTCACCGATTCACCGCTCACAAAATGACTTATCCTCTTCTCCAAATAAAAAATTTAAGTATTGATTTTGTAACAGATTCAGAAAGTGTTTCTGCAGTAAAAAACATTTCTTTTGAAATAAACAAAGGCGAAACAGTTGCCATTGTCGGGGAATC
>JBDTYU010000033.1:0-4589 GCA_040005535.1 Ginsengibacter sp.
AGATGAAATTTCAATGATAAAAAGAATTAATTTTTAAAAAATAAAAACTGCAAAACCCCTCCCCTGGAGGGGCTGGGGAGGCCTCTATATGAGTAAAACTTTAAAGTGGATAATTTTTTCGTTGATAGGATTGATAGTTCTGTTAGTGATACTTAAGAAAAGCGGTGTGCTTGGAAAAGATGAAGGCATAAAAGTTACCGCTGAAAAAGTAACAAAACGTACTATTGTGGAAACAGTAAACGCAAGCGGAAAAATATATCCGGAAATAGAAGTGAAAATGAGCCCCGATATCTCGGGAGAAATTGTAGAATTGAATGTAGAAGAAGGCGACAGTGTAAAAAAGGGCCAATTGCTTGCACGTATTTACGGTGATATTTATGCGACACAAAGAGATCAGGCCGCTGCGATTGTGAGTCAGCAACAGGCACAGGTTGCGAATGCATCAGCATCGATAGGAGCCATGCAGGCACAGCTTGATCAGGCAAAAAAAACTTATGATATGCAAAAGCAATTGTTTGAGGGCAAAGTGATTTCTGCAAACGAATTTAATACATCAGATGCTGCATACAAATCGGCGCTTGCGAATTTTAATGCTGCCAAGCAAGGAATTATTGGCAACCAGGCGGGTGTTCAAAGTGCAAGAGCAGCATTGTCGAAAGCTAATAAAGATATTAGCAGAGCAACATTAGTTGCTCCAATAGATGGAGTGATCTCTTTACTTAATGTAAAAAAAGGCGAGCGTGTTGTAGGCAGCTCGATGATGGCGGGGACGGAAATGATGCGGATAGCAGATATGGGCAAAATTGAAATAAGAGTGGATGTGGGAGAAAATGATGTTCCAAAAGTTCACCTTGGGGATAGTGCCACGATAGAAGTAGATGCTTATAGTAACAGAAAATTTACAGGGATAGTTACTCAAATTGCAAGCAGCAATAATGGGGCTGCATCGCAAATTTCAGCATCTGCGGCGAGCACAGACGTAACCAATTATAAGGTTTATATCCGCCTCTCTTTGGCATCATATAAAGATTTGATTGATCCTTCAAAACCAAAAAGTTTTCCATTCAGGCCCGGAATGAGTGCAAGCGCAGATATACAAACCAAGACTCATACAAGTGTGCTCGCAGTACCTATAAACGCAGTTACTACAAGAGAAATCAATGATTCAACCGGTAATAATACAAAAGCGGCTGATAACAATGTGAATAATAACGTGTCTGTTTCTGGTGATAACACCAGGGCCGCCAGCGATCTTGATGAAGTAGTCTTTATTGTTAATGCTGATCGATCAGTAAAGAAACAAAAAGTAAAAACTGATATACAGGATATAAATTATATACAGGTATTGGATGGCTTGAAAGAAGGAGATGAAGTAGTGACGGGCCCTTATGATGTAGTTACAAAAACTTTAAATAATTCTTCTAAAGTTAAGATAGTTCCCAAGTCTGATTTATTTGATAAGAAAAAGTAATTAATTCACAGGGAATAATTTCTCTGCTTTAGCAATACTTTCTGGTTTTCCAACATCAATAAATTTTGTATTGCTATGGTCAAATGCAGTAATAGTATGTGTTTTAGCGAGATCAAGATAAAGATCTACCATTGAAAATTTGCCATCCATTTTTATTAAAGAAAAAATCTTTGGCGAAATAACGTGGATACCGCTGAAAGCCTTCTCTATAAATACTGAAGCTTCCCGGCTTATTTTTTGTTCTCCTGTTTTTTCATTTTTCCATCCACATAAATCAGGCATCTCATCAAATAAAAAATAGCGGGATGTTTTCCGGGTTGTAACAGCAAGGGTTGCGAGTGGTTGCCGCTTTTTATGCTCACCAATCATTTCTCCTAAATCCATGTCCGTAAGCACATCTACATTTATAACAACAAAAGGAAGTGTGCTGTCAGTAAAAAACCATTTTGCTTTTTTAAGTCCTCCACCGGTTTCAAGAATTGCATCGCTCTCATCTGAAATACTAACCCTGCTGCCAAAGCCCTTATTTTTTGTAACAAATTTTTTTAACTCGTTTGCAAAATGATGAACATTTACAATAACATCATAAATGTCAAACTCAGCCAGGTATTCAATATTTCTTTGTAATAATGATTTGCCATTTATAACAGCTAAGGCTTTAGGATGTTTGTCAGTGAATGGTTTCAGTCGTGTACCAAGGCCTGCTGCCAGGATCATTGCTTTCATTTATAAGAATTTTTGATAACACAAATTACGGCACGAATTACACGAATTAAAAATCGCCAGGGTTTAAGAAATAAGATATTGCAGGATAATATTTAAAACCCTTTTTGCTCGTTAATGTTTTGTTCGATATGATGTAGTTCAACCTTCACGTTGAACTTATTCCTGATGTGGCGGGTAAGTGCATCGGCAGCATACACACTGCGGTGCTGGCCGCCTGTACATCCAAAACTTATCACCAGGGATGAAAACCCACGCCTAATATAATCTTCTACGGCAATATCAATAATGTTATAAATACTGTTTAAGAAATCAGGCATCTTTGTTTGTTGTTCTAAAAAATCAGTTACGGGTTTATCTCTTCCTGTTTGTTGTTTAAATTCTTCTATCCTTCCGGGATTTAAAATTCCCCTGCAGTCAAAAATAAATCCGCCGCCATGTAAGCTTTCGTCTTTAGGATAACCTGATTTTATGTATGAGAAACTATTAATGGTTACAACCAAAGGTGTAGATTCATTTGCCCGTGATGGACGAAATTTTTCAGCAATGTTATCCTGTACAATTATTTGTAAAACATTTTCAAATTCAGGTAAAGCAATTCCTGTTTCTTTATTGTTTAAAAACCATTTCAGATTAGTAAGGGCTAATGGTATGCTGATTAAAAAATGCGCTTTCCTTTCAAACAAGCCACGAAAGCCGTAAGCTCCCAAAACCTGGAGCAGCCTTATGAGTACATAGCCATTATACTGACTGATGAAGCGTACACGATCCAGGGGTTTTTTAAGAATTTCACTCACACAATCCATGTAATAATCAAGAAGAGAATTTTTCCATTCATCTGGAAGATTGGCTTTTGCCTGCCAGAGTAAAGAAGCCACATCATATTGTAAAGCGCCTTGCATGCCACCCTGGTAATCTATAAAATGAACTGTATCATTTTCTATTAGAATATTCCTGCTTTGAAAATCACGGAACATAAAATACTTATGCTTTACATGAGCGAGGTAATTGCTTAAGGCTTCAAAGTCATCAATTAGCTTTTCTTTATCATAGGCAATCTTAAGAGTATCGAGAAAGTAATATTTAAAATATAAAAGGTCACTCATGATGGCTTGTTTCCCAAATTCTTTTGAAGTAATGCAGAAATTGTAATCCAAATTTTTATTGCCTTCAATCTGCAGCCATGCAAGCGCTTTCAGGCTTTTTTTAAAAAGTTCATACACATAGTTATTCAACCCATTCTGTTCAAGCTTGTTCAACAAAGACGTATCGCCAAAATCTTCCTGGATATAAATCTGCTTACTATGATGTACGACGTAAATTTCAGGAAGAGGTGCATGAATTTTTTTTAGATGATTAGTGAAATTCAAGAATGCAATATTTTCTTTTACATTTTCATTGTAAGTGGCTATATAAGATTTTTCTTCTGTACTAATGCGAAAATAAACCCTGTCTCCACCGGATTGAGGAAGCTGTTCAAAACTTTTAATTTCATTAGAATTGTAAGTTTTAAAAAACACTTTGATATTTTCTGCGACAAGCTGCATCGAAATTTTTCAGGGAAAGTAAAAATAGAATATTTTGTTTACCGACAGCGGACATAGTTATATAGTCTTATCTTCTACGCTGATTTAAAATATGGTACCTACTTGGTTACTTACCGGCGAGAGGGTTTATTACTTGCGGCTAACAGCAAAAATCATCAACAAAAGACACCGGGATACCACTGGTATTATTGGGAAGATTGCAAAGAACATCATTTTCAAACCGAAGTAATTAATTGATGTAATCGGTCAAAGTTCTCATCTTAGTTCAATACCAATAGTTTTAAGTTCAACACTTCTAAATCTTTTACTGCAAGCAGAATTGATCAAGAACAGTATACTATTGACGGTATTACTTGTGTTATAACCATAATAATTTTTACAGTGGAAATTAAAAAGACGAGTTCTTTATAGCATAATATCCCTTATATAAATTATTTCTAAATTTTTTGACTGGCTATTTACATGTTTAAATGGCTAAAAAAACGGGTTCAGTAGAAAATTATTTTAATTGGAGTTAACAAAAAGTATTTTCATAATCCAAAACAATGTTTATGAAAAAAAAATTACTTCTAGTTAGCTGGCTTTTCTGTTCACTCAACATCAGCTTAGCTCAAAACGGAAAAATTTCAGGAACTGTAACAGATATCAGGGACAATACTCCGATTCAAAACGCAACCGTAAAAATTAAAGGGGGCTCCGCAACTACCACTTCATCAGATGGATCATTTAATTTGGCTTCTGCCAAAAGCGACGTGACACTTGAAATCACTTCAATTGGGTACGCCTCAAAAATAGTTAAGGCCAGAATTGGCGAAAGCGTTTCTGTTCCTTTGGTAGTAGACCTTAGA
>JBDTYU010000034.1:0-9965 GCA_040005535.1 Ginsengibacter sp.
GAATCAAATTCGTGTATTAAAAAAAAGCAAAAAAATGATTCAAGCATCTGCGGATATTAAAAAAATAGAAAGAAAATTTCTTCCCAAAAATTTAGTTGTAAACAATTGGGGAAGCATTGAAGCATACTTTAAAGAACTTACAGAAAGAAATATTGCTTCATCCCGGGAGCTTAAAAAATGGCTTGCAGATATGAGTGAACTTGAAGCGGTGATAAATGAAGATGTCGCATGGCGCCAGATAAAAATGACTTGCGATACAACCAACAAACAACTGGAAGAATCATTCAACTTTTTTTGTATGGAGATTCAGCCAAAGATTCAACCTTATGCTGATGCACTTAACAAAAAATTGATTGATTCTCCTTTTATAAACGAACTGGAGCCTGCTAAATATTTTACATATCTGCGTTCTGTTAAAAAAAATATTGAACTTTTTCGCGAAGAAAATATTCCCTTACAGGCAGAGCTTGCAGTTTTGCAGCAGCAATATGGAATGATTACAGGTAAGATGACGATTGAAGTTAACGGTCACGACTATACGCTGCAGCAGGCTGCCAAATTTTTAGAAAGTCATGACAGGAAATTACGTGAAGAAGTATATCGTAAAATCAATGAAAGAAGGTTTCGGGATAAAGATGCACTCAACACACTGTTCACGCAATTAATCGAAAAACGCCACCAGGTTGCGCTCAATGCAGGTTTTGAAAATTACCGGGATTATAAATTTAAAGAGCTTGGACGTTTTGACTATACCAAGGAAGATTGTTTCCGCTTTCATGATTCTATAAAGCAACATGTACTGCCTTTGGTCAATAAAATTTATGCAAAGAAAAAACAAAAGCTGCTGCTTGATGATCTCCGTCCGTGGGATGTTGAAGCCGAGCCGGAAGGAACTAAAGCACTCACCCCATTTGAAACCGGAAAAGAGCTTCTAAATAAATCTATAGAATGCTTTAAGCACCTTCGTCCTTTCTTTGCTGAATGCCTTGAGCAAATGAATACGATGAAGCATCTTGACCTGGAAAGCAGGAATGGCAAAGCTCCAGGGGGTTACAATTGTCCGCTTCCGGAAAGTGGTGCTCCTTTTATTTTTATGAATGCAGCGGGGCAGATGCATGATGTGACTACAATGGTACATGAAGGTGGTCATGCAGTTCAGTCATTTCTTACACACAACCTTGAGCTCAATGCGTTTAAAGATTACCCGATGGAAA
This sequence comes from Ginsengibacter sp., assembly GCA_040005535.1. Lineage (GTDB taxonomy): Bacteria > Bacteroidota > Bacteroidia > Chitinophagales > Chitinophagaceae > Ginsengibacter. The sequence goes on from JBDTYU010000034.1 coordinate 1,215, forward strand.
TTGCGGAAGTAGCAAGCATGGCGATGGAACTTTTCAGCATGGATTACTGGGATGTCTTTTTTGAAAATAAGGATGATCTTAAAAGAGCGAAAGAACATCAGTTGGAAAGAACCATCACCATTTTTCCATGGATTGCTATTATTGATAAATTTCAACACTGGATTTATGAACATCCTCATCATACCCCTGAAGAGAGATCTAATCAATGGATAGAAATTTTGAATAATTTTTCTGATGATGTAATTGATTATAGCGGACTTGAAAAGTACAGGCAAATTGGATGGCAAAAGCAATTGCATTTGTATGAAGTCCCATTCTATTATATTGAATATGGAATTGCACAGCTCGGAGCAATAGGCTTATGGATGCAGTACAAAAAAAATCCTGAACAGGCTTTGGATAATTATATGAATGCTTTAAGCCTGGGTGGCACAAAAACTTTACCTGAGTTATATAACGCAGCCGGCCTTATATTTGATTTTTCACCGGAAAATATAAAAACACTAATGGATTTTGTAAGTGAAGAAATGGAGAAAATAATTAATTAATTTGCATCATGCAAAATGGTAAGCGGTTACAACTTTTATATAACGATCTGTCAATTGCCATTTCATCTTTTGAGAAATCCTTGTATATTGATCTCAAAAAATTCAGTGAATTTGAAGCAGATATAATAAAGAATGGGCAAATACAAAAATTTGAGTACACTATTGAATTGCTCTGGAAAACGCTTAAGAAGTTTTTTGAAATAAAAAGAGAAAAAGTTTTTTTATATCCTAAAGACGTGATTAAAGCCTGCTTTGCAGAAGAGATCATAGATGAAAATAATTACCTGATTTTAATAGATGCTATAGAAAGCAGAAACTCGTTGAGCCATGTTTATAAAATTGAAATGTTTGATTTGATTTACCCACAGCTTGATTCTTATGCAAAAGCCATTAGATATACTATCACTGCAATTGAACCGAACACCATTTAAAACCGATTTTGAATCGGTGGCAAAAAAAATCATACTACAGGAGTTGGAAAATTTCGATTGTACAATTTTTTTATTTGGCAGCAGGGTCACTAAAGAAAATCACCGGTTTTCTGACATGGATATTGGTATTATACCAGGTGAAGATTTTGATCACAGAATTCTATATGCGTTAAAAGATAAATTAGCCGATTCAGTTATTCCCTTTAAAGTTGATATTGTAAATTTCAGCGAGGTAACAAACGATTTTAAAAAAGAAGCGTTAAAGCATATCGTATGGTGGAAAGAATAAATTAATGGGTTATTTTGAATTAATAAAGACTTTCAATCATTTCCTGCTTATAGACAACGAATGATGTTTCGTTATTTTATGCTATATTTCTTGGGTTTAAATAAAATTATCTTGCCGTCCTGATCGCAATTCCCAGGTTCAGATAATTATTTAGTTTCTTTGCGCATCAATTGTATAAGTATGTGGAAGAGCCTTGCCAAATTCGTTTTAAAAAGCCGGTTAGTACTATTGATTTTATTATTTGCATCTACAGCTGTAATGGCTTTTTTTGCAAGCAAAATAAAACTCAGCTACGAGTTTGCAAAAGCGATTCCTGTTGATAATCCAAAATACAGGGATTACCTTTCTTTCAAAGAAAAGTTCGGTGACGATGGAAATCTTTTAGTCATAGGTGTACAAACAAATGATTTCTTTGAAAAAAATAATTTTGAGACATACACACAACTGTACAATGATCTCAAAAAGATACCTCATGTTGAAGATGTATTGAGCATCGCAAATACTGTATATCTTTTAAAAGATACTTCTTCCCAAAAATTAATTGCGATTCCCGTTTTTCCTGCCGTTCTTAATTCTCAGCAACTGTTAGATAGTTCCAGGACATTATTCTATACACTTCCTTTTTACAAAACTATTCTATACAATCCTGCCACAAAAGCTTACCTGGCTGCGGTTCGTATTAATAAGGACATACTCAATTCTTCGGGCCGTACAAAAGTTATTAATGATATTATTAAAGTAACAGATATATATTCGTCCAAAACAAATATTCAAACTTATATAAGCGGACTGCCATTAATACGTACACAGATCGCAAACAGGATCGCCCATGAAATGAAATGGTTCACGATTGGCTCACTGGCACTTTCTGCATTGATTTTACTCATAATGTTTCGCTCAGTAAATACAACTCTTTTATCATTACTTGTAGTTATTATTGGGGTAATATGGAGCATTGGCATCACGTATATTTTTGGTTATAAAATTACTTTGCTTACTGCCCTTATAGCTCCTCTTGTAGTAGTAATAGGAATTCCTAACTGTATTTACTTTCTAAATAAATATCATTCTACCTATAAAAAAACCGGAAATAAAGAACAATCTTTAATTGATATGGTCAGCAAAATGGGAGTGGTTACTCTTTTTTGTAATTTATCAGCAGCCATAGGTTTTGCGGTTTTTGCTTTAACTAACAGCGCTATTCTTAAAGAGTTTGGCCAGGTTGCAGGAATAAGCATTATGCTCATTTTCGTGATCTCTTTTATATTGCTTCCCGGAGTTTTAAGCTATATGCCTGCGCCCGGAAAGAAGCAGCTAAATTATCTTGATGTAAAATTTTTCACTAACCTGCTTTTGAGAATAGAAGGTTGGGTATTGCATCATAAAATTATCGTTTACACTATAACGTTAGTTGCAATTATTTTTTCTATAGCAGGAGTTTTCAAATTAAAAACTGAAGGTTTTATAGTTGATGATTTGCCCAAAACTGATAAAATTTACACCGATCTAAAATTTTTTGAAAAAAACTTTAATGGAGTAATGCCTCTCGAAATAATTATTGACACAAAAAAAAGGTTTGGGCTTGCCGGCAGCCGCATTTTGCCGGTATTAGAAAAAATTGATTCTCTCTCAACATACATTACTGCACAAAAGGACATGGCAAGGCCTCTCTCGATTGCTGAAGGGATTAAATTTGTAAAGCAGGGGTTTTATGAAGGAGACTCTTCCAATTATTCGCTTCCCAATTCATTTGATGCAGCTTTTGTGGGGGAATATTTAAGACCGGGAAATGACAGCGGGGGGAAAAATAATCTGTCAAAACTGCTAACGAGTTTTATAGACACAGCAAGAGAAAATACACGGATCAGTATTAATATGGCAGATGTAGGGACTAAAAAACTTCCGGTAATTCTTTCGGGCATCAGGCAAAGAGCTGATGAACTTTTTGATAGTTCAAAGTTTAAAATAACTCTTACGGGTGCTACTATTACTTTTTTAGAAGGAAGTAATTTTATTATAAATGGCCTTAAGCAAAGTATTCTTTGGGCATTTTTATTTATTGCTTTATGTATGTTGTATTTATTCAGGTCTCTGCGGATTTTGATTTGTTCATTGATACCTAATGTTATTCCCTTGCTTGTGACAGCAGGCATTATGGGTTGGACGGGCGTAAGGCTGAAACCATCCACTGTACTCATCTTTAGCATAGCGCTTGGTATAGCTATTGATGTTACAATAAGGTTTCTTGTAAATTATAAACAAGAACTCGCTACAAATAATTTTGATATTAAAACAACAGTCTCAGAAACGATAAAGCATACCGGTCTTAGTATTTTATATACCTCACTTGTTTTAATTGCAGGTTTTATAATTTTTTGTTTCAGTGGTTTTGGAGGAACGCAATCATTAGGCTGGCTTACTTCTGTTACACTTTTGATTGCAACATTAACCAATCTTATTCTACTTCCTGTCTTGTTGCTGGTAACTGGAAAAAAACGGCAGCGTTTGTAATTAATTTGATAAAAATAAACGATCTTTTTGTAATAGCTCGATTATTCATTCTAGAATCCTTGTGGAATTTATTCCTCATCATTATGCTTGGAACTTGTCCTTAAAATTTTGTAAAGCCTTATTGGCAAAGCCTTGCATAATGTACAAACTTTTCATTACTTTGTAGATAAATTTTTATTATGAGACCAATATGGACAGGTGCAATAGGTTTCGGGCTGGTAAATATTCCCGTAAAATTGTACAGTGCAACTCAATCAAGTAACCTCAGCCTTGACATGCTTGACAAAAAAGATCATTCCAATATCAAGTATATGCGCATTAATTCAAATACAGGAAAAGAAGTTCCATGGGCGAGTATAGTAAAAGGATATAAATTAGATAGTCAGTATGTTGTTCTCGATGATAAAGACTTTGAAGCTGCGAGCGCTAAAAAAACAAAAACAATTGAGATTTCAGACTTTGTAAAAGAAGAAGAAATCAGTAGTCTTTATTATGAAACTCCATATTATCTCGAGCCGGACAAATCGGGTACCAGGCCTTATGAATTGTTACGGCAAGCTTTACTAAAAACAAAAAAAGTAGGAGTTGCAAGTTTTGTAATGAGAAGTAAAGAGAGCCTTGCCATTTTGAGACCAGACAAAGATGTAATAGTTTTAAACCGTATAAGATTCGAAGAAGAAATAAGAAACAGTGATGAATTGACGCTTCCAAAAAATACTGAAGTAAAACCGGCAGAGCTTAAAATGGCAATAACTCTTATTGATCAATTAACAGCAAAGTTTGATATATCAAAATACAAAGACACTTATAACGAAGAACTTCTTAAACTTATAAAGGCTAAAGCAGGTGGCAAGAAAATTACGGTTTCTGAAATGAGAGTTGTTCATAGCAAAACAAAAGATCTTATGGAGCAACTTAAGGAGAGTCTCGAGGTAAAACGTAAAAAAGCTTCCTGATATGGCACTCGCACTGTATAAGAAAAAAAGAAATTTTAAAGAGACTTCTGAACCATCAGGTAAATTAAAAAAATCTGCATCGAAGCTTGAATTTGTTGTACAAAGGCATAAAGCTTCACGACTGCATTATGATTTCAGGCTTGAGATGGATGGCGTTTTAAAAAGCTGGGCAGTTCCTAAAGGACCATCCCTAAACCCAAAAGATAAGCGTCTTGCAATGATGGTGGAAGATCATCCTTACGATTATAAAAATTTTCAGGGTATTATTCCGGAAGGCAATTATGGTGCAGGTATTGTAGAAATATGGGATAGGGGCACCTATGCTGACATTGATAATTCTACTAAGGAAATTGCCGAAAAAAATTTGAAAGCTGCTCTTAAAAAAGGAGATTTAAAATTTCAATTATTTGGGGAAAAACTTAAAGGTGAATTCGTATTAGTTAAGCTTAAAGCCCAGGAAGATAATAGCTGGTTACTTATAAAGCATAAAGATGCTTATGCAGTAGATGCCGACTACAACAGTGAAGATGAAACTTCTGACAATTCTCCAATCAATAAATGGCTAAAAGAAAATAAAAAACAAGTTAAAAAAAAAGCTTAGTTGAGCCTCCTGCACAAAAATTAATCCCTGCATATAAAACAGAAGAGAGGAAGCTTACCCGGTTTGTAAAGCCTATGCTTGCTGGTGAAACTGAAAATTCATTTGACGATAAAGAATGGCTTTTTGAAATAAAATGGGATGGATACAGGGCCATTGCAGAAAAAACCCCCAACGAAATTTTACTTTACTCACGCAACGGATTAAGTTTTTCTCAAACCTATCCAATTATAGTGGATCAATTAAAAAACATTAAAGAAGATGTTATTATAGATGGAGAAATTATTGTTCTTAACGATGAAGGCCAACCCAATTTTCAATATCTTCAACATTACTCCGAAAACCAGGATCGCCCTATTCAATATTACATTTTTGATTTACTTAAATTAAATGGCCATGATACAACTAGTCTTTCTCTTTTAGAAAGAAAAGAATTACTTCAAAAAATTATTCCTAAAAATGAAGTGATTAAATATTCCGATCATATCCTGGAACATGGAAAATCTTTTTTCAGTGTTTCAAAAGAAAATAATCTTGAAGGCATATTAGCCAAGAAAATCAAATCAAAATATTATCCTGGAAAACGTACTGCAGAATGGCTCAAAATTAAACATCATAAAACACAGGAATCTATTATCGCAGGGTACACACAACCTGCAGGAGGCAGAAAATATTTCGGCGCATTAATTCTTGCGATTAAAGAGGGCAAGGAATTAAAATATATTGGTCACACTGGTACCGGATTTAATTATACTTATTTAAAAGAAATGTATGAAACATTGCAACCTCTCGTTCAGGAGGCGTCTCCGTTTAATGAAAAAATAAAAACAAATATGCCCGTAACGTGGGTAAGGCCTGAGTTAATTTGTGAAGTGAAATACGCCGAAGTAACGACAGATGGTAAATTAAGGCACCCGGTTTTTTTACATCTAAGGGCAGATAAAAATATAAACGAGGTAATAATGGCAAACAGTAAACCTCTTAAAAAACCAAAAGCAACAATTTTAAAACAAAATAAACTTGCAAAAGACGATAAACAAAAAAATAATAATGAAGAGATTTTCACTTTTGGAAAATTCAAAATAAAAGCAACACATCCCGATAAAATTTATTTTCCTGAAGATGGTGTAACTAAAGGTGATGTTATTAATTATTATATTTCCATGGCAGATTATATCCTGCCTTACTTAAAGGGTCGTCCCCAATCACTGTTAAGAAATCCGAATGGAATACATGAAAAAGGATTTTTTCATAAAGATGCCGGTGAAAATGTTCCCTCTTATGTAGAACACCAAAAAGTTTTTTCTGAATCAACTAATAAAAAGATAGATTATATTTTATGCAATAATAAACCTACACTCACCTATTTAAATAATTTAGGGTGCATTGAAATTAATCCGTGGCATTCAACTGTTGAATCATTAGATATGCCGGATTATTTAATAATTGATATTGACCCATCAGAAAAAAATACGTTTGACCAGGTAATAGAAGCTGCAAATATTGTAAAACAGGTTCTTGATAAAGCTGGCGCTGTTTCATTTTGTAAAACATCGGGTGCATCAGGGTTACATATTTATGTACCCACAGCAAAAAAATATACATATGAGCAGATTAAAGATTTTGCATACATTGTTTGCGTGATGGCGAATGATGAGTTAAAGGATTTTACAACACTCGAAAGAAATCTCCAGAAGCGTGGTAATAAACATATCTACATGGATTATCTTCAAAATAGAAGAGGACAAACAATTGCTTCTGTTTACAGCCTTCGTCCTAAAATAGGCGCTACTGTATCTGCACCTTTGTTATGGAAGGAAGTGAAAAATGGATTGTCTCCTCAACAGTTTAATATTCACAATATAGAACAACGTGTGAAAAAGATGGGAGATATTTTTAATGGAGTATTGACTAAAGGAATAGATCTTAAAAAATGCCTGAGAAAAATGGGAAGTTAAATAGAGAGAATTCTTTTGAAAAGATTTTTTTTCTTAGGACTATAAGAACCATCTTCTTTATCAGTCTTCTTAGCAACAAAATTAGTTATACCATATTGGAGAGCTGTACCCAGAGCTTTCTTCACAAGACCCGCAGATTTACCTACTATCAGTTTTCTGGAGAAATAGCCTGCTCCCAATCCTAAGGCAACTTTAAAAAGATTAAATTTTAGATCAGGAGATCCTTGCACTTCATGAATAGTGTGCTTTAAAATATTTGCAGGCTTAAGGCTTTCCACAATGGTGTGCATCTGATCTTTAAGATCTTCTTCTAATATAATTTTTTTTCGTTCCAATCGTTTTATAGCTACATCAAGGTCGGACGTATTTGCTATTTTCTCAAGCCTTAATTCTGCAGTTTCTTCACTATTCATTTCATGAATTTTAGCATGTTAGTCAATTAACTCATTGATGAGTTTATTGCTAATGGGTGTTTTAATTATTTTGCTGCGCATTGAATACAATACAAGTCCGATGATAAGGTAAATGCCCCCTACAATAAAAAATCCATAGTAGGTTTTACCAAGGCACTCACCAATTAATAGAGCCGCACCTATTGTTATACAAAGAATAACAATGCTTAGTAGAATTACCAATACAATTGAAGTTATCAGTGATGACATAAAGCTTGAAACTTTATTTATGCTTTTTAGCTTAAATAAGTCAAGCCTTACTTCAGCATAATCTCTTAGCTTTTGAAATAATTCTTCCACGTTGGTTGGTTGATTTTCCATTACTTATTTATCATCGGACTTGTAAAATACTAAAAAAAAATTAGCTATTCATTTGATTACGTACGTCGCCTGAATTGCGTACATCACTTTTCATCGCATTCGCTTTTTCTTTAGCCTGGTTAACCAGATCTTTTCCCATATCTTTTCCCTCCGATACTATTCCGGACAATTTTTGCTTTGCGGAATCATATTTTTCTGAAATAACGTCCGCATATTCGCTATACCTGTCCTTAACAGATCCGGCAAAGTCAGATCCCTTTTCTGCAATTCTTCTTCTTGTTTCAGTACCTTTTTCAGGAGCAAATAAAATTCCTAAAATTGCGCCCGCTGCGGCACCTGCTAAAACACTTGCTAATACTTTTCCTGAGCCCATAATTGTAGATTTTAAATTTTAATAAAATTATTTACAACTTATTATAATAAAATATGTTGCCAATAAAATAAGGATAAAGGTATAAGTGATTGTAACATTGAGTGGTAAAGGGTTTTATAAGAGGCCTTATAATAAAAATATATTTTTTTTAAACTTAAAATCTGAGTAATTTTTTTCCCATAATGAGGTAGGTAGGAAATTTAAATTTTACTGAATAAAAAATATGGTGTTACCTTATAAAAAAAATAAATACTCTGACCTAAATTATTATTTTTTGTGGCATAATATTTACTAATGATTTCATGTATTTAAGT
>JBDTYU010000035.1:0-5353 GCA_040005535.1 Ginsengibacter sp.
TTTAGATAATTGTAAAAAGAAGAAGTAAGATAATACATGATTCTTTTTTTTGGCAAAAGAAAAATATAATATCGCATCATAAAAAAATTTGCCAATCACTATAATTTTCAGACACAATAATTTCAATTATTTTGAAAGATAAGAGAATTAATAAAAACGAAACAGTTTAGTTTTTGGTCAAAAAAAAGTCATATTTTAGCATATAAAAACAAGCAATATTTGTTTATTGAAACCGATGTTTTAAACTAAAATTAACCGCTTTGAAAAAATTTACCTACAACTCAATTCAGAGTGTTTTTTTATTGTTGATTTGTTCAGGAATTGCGTCCGAAGTTTATTCACAGAAAATAAAAGCTGAAACTTTTAATTTTACAGAATTAGCCAATCATGAAGCTGCCCAACCTTTTCAACAATATCGTCAACATGAAATTGATGGAGGATGGAGATATCTTCAACATGACTTGCCTTTTCCTGCCGGTGCAAAAATAATGAGGCAAAGCGAGGTTGTTACGTTTTCTCCAAATACTATTGAGGCCGCATCACCTCAACCATTGCAGGGTTTTTTGGGACATATCGATCCAATAAAAACCATTCCTCCTGACTCGCATGGAGCGGTTGGTATTAATAATGTGGTTACAGCAACCAATGATTTCATAATAGTGCATGCGAAAACAGGCGGTGCAGTTTTAAGCAAAGTCACTTTTGCAGCTTTCTTCAATAATCCGGCAGGCATGTCTGATCCGTACATGCAATACGATCCCTACCTCAACAGGTATTGGGTAAGTGGTATTTCAACAACAACTACTAACAAGGTTTTTATAGCAGTATCTCAAACTTCTGATCCTGCCGGTTCCTGGTATAGATATAGTTTTACACCAGCCTCTGCTGATGGAGCGCTTTTACTTGATCATCCCTATCTTGGATTTGATAATAAATTACTCGTTATTTCGGGAAGAAAATTTCCCGGTGCAGCAAGCTTTACGGGTCCTATTCTATTTATATTTGATAAAGGAAATTTGGCAGCAGGAAGTCCAATTGCCTTTGGCACAAATGCTCAGACAATAGAAAAAACTACTGCAGATGGAGATGTTCCCTGCCCTGTTACAGCATTAGGTCTCACTATACCAGCTCCTACTTTCTATATAGTTCAAAATTGGAGTGGCAGTGGTTCTGCAATCAGGCTGTCAACCATTACAGGAAATATTCCTACACTTACATGGAACACAACAGCCGCAGTTTTTCCTTCGGGTGGTTCGCCATGGTCAGGTGCGCAATTAGGTAATCTTGCTCCTCAATTGGGAGAAACGAGGAAGCTGGCCGTTAATGATGCAAGAATCAGTTCTGCACAAATGGTAAATGGAGAAATATGGTGTACGCATCATATTGGATTGCCGGCAACCGGGTTTAATCATACTGCAATACAGTGGTGGCAATTGTCAGCCGCAGGCACGGTTTTACAAAGAGCACGAATTGATGACCCCGCAGGCCTGGTATCAAGATATTACCCAACCATTGCGGTTAACCCGGCTGAAAATGTAATTATCGGTTATACGGTTTCATCTCCTTCAACAAGAGTGAATGCAGCTTACAGTACACGCACATCTGCAACAGCTATTAATACAACTGATGATGAATATATATATAAGGGGGGAATTAGTACATACTGGAAAGATTATGGAAGTGGAAGAGCCAGGTGGGGCGACTACAGCCACTCTTCTGTAGATCCGGTTTCAGGAAATTTATGGACGATTCAGGAATATGCTGACCAAAGACTTTCTCCTTCTGATAATGATTCAAGATATGGAGTATGGTGGGCTGAAGTTTCTTTTCTTACTTTTAATACTGATGCTACTTTATCAAATATACTCGAACCCAATAATTCGGCTCCATACTGCACATTACCGATAAATCCAAAAGTGACCATTAAAAATGTGGGTACTGATACTTTAAAGTCAGTTAAGGTTGGATTAATTTTAGACGGAGTAAACATAGGTGTAAATTTAATAACTGGTTTAAACCTTCCTTTATATGGCTCACAGGATGTTGCCATTAATTTACCATTGAATCCTTCTCCCGGCGTTCATATTTTACAGGCATACACTTTTGAACCAAATGGAATAGCTGATCAGAGGATTTCGAATGATACCACCAGTATTTCTTTCACAATTCTACAAACGCTTGCAATTCCTGTTGTTGAGGGATTTGAGAATCCCACTTTTCCACCGCCGGGAGGTTGGGCATTATATAATCCGGATGGCGACATCACGTGGGAGAGAACTACCGCTGCCAGTAAAAGCGGAGTAGCATCAATGAAACTGGATTTTTTCAATTATCCTGCACGCGGAGCGATTGATATTCTAAAATCACCAAAAATTTCTTTAGATAAAGTTGATTCTATAAACATAAATTTCGATGTTGCTTATGCACAATTTGCCGCGACGTTTAAAGATTCATTGCAAATAGTTTATTCGACCGATTGTGGAGTTACGTGGTTGCCAACTTCATACAGTAAAGGTGGAAAGCAATTGGTTACAAATGGAGGAAGTTTTGTTGACACCGGTGCCTTTGTACCTACCAACTCTCAATGGCGTAATGAAAGTGTAAGCCTTGCAACATGCGGCGTAAGTTCCTCATCAATTTTAATTGGAATAAAAGCAGTTAATGATTTTGGCAACAATTTGTATGTTGATAATTTTTCAATATCAAAAGTGGATACTAAAAAGGCCAATGCCGCAATACTTTCAATAAACAAACCATCAAACACATTATGTTCACCGGATTTTACTCCAGAGGTTACGATAGCAAATTATGGTTTTGATACCCTTAAAACACTTATTATAAATTACCAGGTAGATAATGGGCCAATAGGCACGTTTAATTATACAGGGGCTTTACCCAGGTGTCAAACACAAGTAGTTACTTTAAATCCGATTACATCTATATCAGGTAACCATATTCTCACTATTTTCAGTACCGACGCTAATGGAATTGCTGACCAGTTTCCTGCGAATGATACGGCTACAAAATCAATAGTAATATCTCCAACGGTTGATGCGCCTGTTACAGAGGGGTTTGAAACAATCACCTTTCCTCCTGCAAACTGGGGTATTGTAAATCCTGATCGGTTATTGACATGGGAAAGAACAACTTCAACGGCACGAACAGGTACGGGTTCTATGGTTATAAGAAATTATGATTACCCGGTAGCAAACACGATTGACAAATTTATATCTCCGGTAATAAAATATAGTGCTGCCGTGGATTCATTTTTTGTTTCTTTCGATTATGCTTATGAACAGGGAATAGTATATCCGGGTAGTACCAATTTACCTCTTGATACACTTGAGATACAAATAACAACTGATTGCGGTCAAACTGTATCGACCATCTGGAAAAAATGGGGTGAAGACTTACAAACAATAAATGACCCCAACAGGGCAATCGGATCAATTTTTACACCCCATACTGCAGGCCAATGGAGAGGCGTAAATCTTTATCTCAACCCTATAATAAGTGCTAAGAATTTCCAGGTTTATTTTGTAGCAAAAAGTAATAAGCAGAATAACCTGTACATTGATAACATAAACATTTATCCTAAAATTCTTCCGAAAAGATTGAAAGACCAGGGATATCTCATCTATCCAAGTCCATTTAGAAATACATTTATCATACGCAATTACAGAGTTCCAACAACGCTCCAAAGTGTAGGAATTTATAATTCCGTGGGTCAGCTTGTTTGGGCTAAAGATCTTAATGGAACCGGTAATACAGAGATGACAGTTGACCTTGGCAATCTTGCAGCAGGCGTGTATATTGTTAAACTAAAATACCTTGAGAAAACTGTGGTTGAACGAATAGTAAAACAGTAGTTAATAACTAAGAATAAGCTCACTAAATAAGAAAAATAAAATTGCTTTTCTGAAAAAATTTGAAGTTTTATTTCAGTAAAGTCTAAAAGGATTCAAACTGTTATACACCTATAGATATTTGTGCTTCCTTTCCGGGGAAGGGTTTGGGGCTTTTGAAGTAACTTTGCATCATGATAACAGTAAATAAAGAAGAAGCATTATTTGCTCTTTTAAATTCATTTGAAGAAGGAAAACATTTTAAGAATATTGCTGAAAAAATTACAATCGGCCAAAGGATAAATGATGAAGAAGGAATGTTGCTTTTTGAAAAAGCCAGCCTCGGGCTTGCAGCTACATTTGCCAATTATATAAGAGAAAAGAAGCACGGAGACTTCACATATTTCAACAGGAACTTTCATATTGAGCCTACCAACGTTTGCGTTTTTTCATGTAAGTTTTGTTCGTATTCACGCTTGTATGCTCATAAAGATGAGGGATGGCAGTTAAGCATGGAACAAATGATGGATATTGTAAAAAGCTATGATGGTAAGCCTATAACAGAAGTTCATATTGTTGGAGGTGTTCATCCTAAAATGAATCTTGATTTTTTCTGTGAGCTTATCTCTAAAATAAAAGAACACCGGCCTGAACTTCACATAAAAGGATTTACTGCTGTTGAATTGGATTATATGTTTAGAAAAGCAAAACTGTCTGTAGAAGAAGGTATGGTGAAATTAAAAAATGCAGGATTGCAATCTTTACCTGGAGGAGGGGCAGAAATATTTGATGAAGAAATAAGACAACAAATAAGCGCAGATAAAGTGGATGCTGAAGGATGGTTAAAAATTCATGAAGAAGCTCATAAGCTTGATATGCATACCAATGCTACCATGCTTTATGGCCATATAGAAAATTATGCTCACCGTATTGATCACATGAGCCGGTTGAGAAATTTACAGGATAAAACTCATGGCTTCAATACTTTCATTCCACTTAAATTCCGCAATCAAAATAATGACATGAGCCATGTGGCCGAATCTTCAATTCCAGAAGACATGAAGATGTATGCAGTTGCAAGAATTTATATGGATAACTTCCCTCACCTCAAAGCATACTGGCCTATGCTTGGCAGGCAGCATGCACAGCTATCATTATCATTTGGAGTAAATGACATTGATGGCACTATTGATGATTCAACAAAAATTTATTCTATGGCCGGTAGTGAAGAACAAACACCGGCAATGAGTACACAACAACTCGTAACACTTATTAAACAGGCAAATCGAATACCAGTAGAAAGAGATACTTTGTATAATGTAATAAAAGATTATAGCCTGGCTGAAGAGAAAGAATTTGATGCAACGATGAATTAAATAGAACTAACAGTAATAGTCAAACGAATAAATTTTCGGCCGTTTTTTACCTACTCAGTAATTCCCCTTCGTGTTGCTTTCCCCGGCAACGTAACAATTTCATATAACCTGCGGCAAAAAGTTTTCATATTA
>JBDTYU010000036.1:0-3680 GCA_040005535.1 Ginsengibacter sp.
GCACTCCTATATTATTTTGCAGCCTTTTTAAACGATAAATGCTATTATCAAAAACTTTTACACTTGCTCCCATTGCCAGTGCTGTTCGTGCTGCCTGTTCACCCACTATACCTGCACCTATAATTATAACCTTTGTTGGAGGAATACCTGAAATACCACCAACCAAAACACCTTTACCATTGTTGGCATTGCTGAGGTATTGGCCGGCAATAAGCATAACCGCACTGCCTGCTATTTCACTCATACTACGCACAATGGGATTGTGGCCACTATCATCTTTTAAATTTTCAAAACTGAGCCCGGTAATTTTTCTATCCATCATTTTTTCCAGTATCTGCTTTTTCATAGCAGAGAGATGTATAGGAGAAATTATAAACTGGTTAAGCTTTAGCAGGTCCAGTTCTTCTTCACATACTGGTGCGCTTTTTACAAGAATATCGCATTCAAAAACCTGTTTTTTATTACTTACTATTTTAGCGCCGCATTCACTGTAATCTCTGTCAGAATAACTTGCGCCATCGCCTGCTTTACTTTCCATCACAACTCTATGGCCATTCGCTACCAATACACTCACGGCTTCGGGAGTAAGGGCAATCCTGTTTTCCTGGAAAGATGTTTCTTTTGGTATGCCTATGAATAATTCCTCTCTTCTTGGTTTTATATCAAGCGTTTCCTCAAGAGTTTCATAGGTGAATGTGGGAGAAACAAACGGTTTCGAAGTTGCCATGTATTTGTATTACTATGAAAAGGATTATAAAAATAATTTTTTATTGGGGAAGTTGAACAATCAATTTTCTTTTATTAGCGGAAAGAGTTTGCAAGGAAGCATAAACTGTTTTTGGCGGAAACAGGATGATAGCTTTTTCTGGCCATTCAACCATGCATAAGTTACCACTTAACAAACAATCTTCAACTCCTGCCTCAATGGCTTCTTCGGGATCCCGGATTCTATACATATCTATATGATACATTTTATAAACAATACTTTTCTTTTCAAAATAATATTCCTGTATAATGGCATAAGTAGGACTGGTAACTGCTTCTCTAACTCCAAGCTGTTTACAAATAGCATTTATAAATGTAGTTTTTCCGGCGCCCAATTCTCCCGTAAATGCAAACACTTTATACTGTATGGTAAATGAAACAAACTCTTTTGCTGCATTTTCAATATCATCAAGATTAAAAATAATTTCCATTGCTTACACTCCGTTTTTGTAAAAATAATACTAACCCCTTAAGCTGTCTAAGAAAGGAGTTTAAGTTCACCATTTGAAAAATAAATTAGCTACTAAGACCGAAAGGCACTAAGATCAGCAAAATTATTCTTCTTTGAGTCACTGAGCCTTAGAGTCTTATTGGCAAAAAATAATTGAAATATCTTATAATAACCTAATTTTCATTGGTATTTTATTTACCTTATTCGCTTTTTAAAAAATGTATGAATTGAATGGATAGCCCGGTTGATATATTAAAGAAATATTGGGGTTATGATACTTTCAGACCTTTACAACTGGAAATTATTAGTTCTGTTTTAAATCGCCATGATACACTTGCATTAATGCCAACAGGTGGTGGAAAATCAATATGTTTCCAGGTTCCTGCATTGATGCAGGAGGGATTGTGCCTCGTGATAAGTCCTTTGATTGCCTTAATGAAAGACCAGGTTTACAACCTTAAAAAGAAAGGAATTCCGGCACTTTCTATTTATTCAGGAATGAGCTTTATAGAAGTAACAAAAACACTCAAAAATGCAGTCCATGGAAATTTCAAGTTTTTATATGTATCGCCTGAAAGGCTGGAAACGGAATTGTTTTTAGAATATTTATCTGCAATAAAAATTAATCTTATTGCTGTTGATGAAGCTCATTGCGTTTCGCAGTGGGGTTACGATTTCAGGCCACCATATCTTCGAATTGCAACAATACGCGAACAATTAAATGATGTTCCTCTTTTGGCACTTACCGCTTCGGCTACCCTTGAAGTACAAAATGACATTTGCAATAAGCTTGCCTTTAATAATCAAACCCGTTTTCAACAGTCTTTTGAAAGAAGTAATCTTTCTTATAGCGTTTTAGAGCCTTCTTCAAAACAAAATAAGCTTATAGACATTTTAAAAAAAGTTAACGGAAGTGGTATTGTGTATTGTAAAAGCCGTAAAAGAACCAAAGAAATAGAAGAACTTCTTAATCTAAACGGCATCAATGCAGCGCATTATCATGCAGGTCTCTCTAATGATGTGCGAACTGCAAGGCAGGAAGACTGGATAAATAATAAAACACGCATTATTGCCTGTACCAATGCTTTTGGAATGGGCATTGATAAACCTGATGTAAGAACTGTGATACATTATGATGTTCCGGATGCACTTGAAAACTATTACCAGGAAGCTGGTCGAGCGGGCAGAGACGAAAAAAAAGCGTATGCTGTTTTATTTTTTAATGAGCAGGAAATTGCTGATTTAAAAAAGCAATCAGCAATAAGATTCCCCGATATGCAAACAATAAAAAATATTTACAGTTCATTAGTAAATTATTTTCAGTTGCCTTCAGGGAATGGCGAAGGGCTTTCGTTTGATTTTGATATAAATGATTTTGTAAAAAAGTTTAAGCTGGATGCTTTTATTGTAAATAACATATTGAAGATACTTGAGCAGGAAGAATTGATAACCTACAGTGAGCAGTTTTTTTCGCCGTCAACTGTTGTGTTCACTACTGAAAAAACGGAAATGGAATTGTTCGAAAAAACTTATCCTCAATATAGTCCTGTAATAAAAGGACTTCTTCGATCTTACGAAGGAATATTTGATTATCCGTGCTCTATTCATGAGGCCAGCCTCGCAAAATTTATTTCCTCAAAAAAAGAAAATGTGATATCCTACCTTAAAGAAATTAAACAATCAGGTATTATAGACTATTCCCCTCAAAAAGAAAAACCTCAAATACGCTTTCTTAAAAACAGAGTTAATACATCAGACCTTGTGATAAATCAAAAGAATGTATTAAAAAGAAAACTTGCATTTGAAAAACGCCTGTTAGCAATTATTAATTTCATAGGAAATCGCAATATCTGCAGGAGTAAAATAATAGGGATTTATTTTAATGATACAAAAGTGAAGCGATGTGGCATTTGTGATAATTGCCAGCGGGAAAAAAACCTTGTAATAACAAAACAGGAATTTGAAAAAATCAGGACAGGCATTAAGAATACGGTTTCAGAAAGGCCTGTAAATTCGGAACAGTTAATTCGTAATATGCAAGAATTTGAACAAAATAAAATCTGGAAAATATTAAATTTTTTACAGGAAGAAAATAAGGTATCAATTACAGGAGAAGGATTGATTAAAATGAGATAGTAAGACTCCAGAATAAAAAAGGGACCAAGATGAAAATCTAGTCCCGCTTAAAATCCAATATCCTATGAAAAACCATGACGAATGTATAAACAAAAATTTAATTGGGCAAGAAAAAAAATGAAGGGAACTTATATCTATTGGGGGGAATCTTTTTATAAAAAAAAGGGACCAAGATAGAAATCTAGTCCCGCTTTAAAATCCAATATCCTATGAAAAACCGTAACGAAGATAATGTGGAAATTACTATTAAGCAAAGTTTTTTACGAGATTTTGAAAAAAATGAGGGTTTATACTTTTCGAATTTAGTTATCGGTAGATCCTGTTGAGT
>JBDTYU010000037.1:0-5327 GCA_040005535.1 Ginsengibacter sp.
ATAAATGCTGCTCAAAAAGATTCAGGTTTTCCAAAACAAATAATGTAGAATAAAGTGGGGGTTTAACAGGTTATTGAATTATCGGGATTATCCAAGAATATCACTAATGAGTCGCAAAAATGCTGCCATAAATTTTACGAAAAAAAAACAATTAATAATCAATATTCTATAAATATTAGAATTTTTATTATAAGCATAGCATTTTATTAAACGCTTATTTAAAACTAAAATTGATTTAAATAAAATCTATTTAGTTAGTTGTTTTTGCATTGGGTTTTCGCCGGAACTTTGTCCGCGGGAAGCCTGCTTTGATTTATAAATTTCAAATCTCGTTGGCATCTCTTTAACAGGCCAGTTGTTGTTGGTTTCATCAATATCCGCAGTTTCCCGCAAAGGGTCCAATTTAATACTGCTCACTTCTTTGGTTTTAAAAAATACTTTAACCACTTTACTTTCATTCTTTCTCCATATTTGCGCAGGTATTTTGTCAATTTCTTTTGTGCCATCTTTAAATGTCCATTCAATAATAATCGGCATTATTAATCCACCTTTGTTAGTGAACTGAAGC
This sequence comes from Ginsengibacter sp., assembly GCA_040005535.1. Taxonomy (GTDB): domain Bacteria; phylum Bacteroidota; class Bacteroidia; order Chitinophagales; family Chitinophagaceae; genus Ginsengibacter. The sequence goes on from JBDTYU010000037.1 coordinate 569, forward strand.
TCATAAAAGTTTTTGTCTTTTGCAAGTGTAGCCTTTGTTGCATTATCCAATGTATCTTCATATTGAACAACTGAAATTTCAGTTGAACTAGTGTCAACGTTTACCAAATCACGGGCATATTTCCAATAAAAATCTCTGAGCGTGGTATCTGCATCTACCTGGAATACAATTTTTTTATCCCCGCGATTCCTGATTTTTGAAATATCATCAAAGTCATTAAGCAAGGGCTTAGACACTTGCTGCCGGCGGCTGGTAATTTTTTTTTCAGGATTATTCTCAAGGTCAACTTTATACCATTTTACTGAATCAAGAGAAATATCGCAAGGTTCAATTCCATAAAACCAGCCACGCCAGAACCAATCAAGATCTTCTGCACTGGCATCTTCCATTGTGCGAAAAAAATCTGCAGGTGTAGGATGTTTAAATTGCCAACGCTTTGCATATTCTTTAAATGAATAATCAAAAAGATCACGCCCCATAATAGTTTCACGAAGAATATTTAATGCCGTGGTTGGCTTGCTGTAAGCATTTGGCCCAAACATTATTATGTTTTCACTATTGGTCATGATAGGCTCAAGCTGTTCTTTGGGCAACTTCATATAATCAACAATTTTGTACGCTGGTCCCCTGCCTTCAGGAAATTTATTATCCCATAATTCCTGGGCAAGATATTGGCAAAAAGTATTGAGTCCTTCATCCATCCATGTCCATTGGCGCTCATCGCTGTTTACAATCATGGGAAAAAAATTATGTCCCACTTCATGTATAATAACACCCAGCATTCCATATTTGGTAGCTTCACTATAAGTGCCATCTTTATCAGCCCGGCCATTATTAAAACATATCATTGGATACTCCATACCGCTGGCCGCTTCAACGCTTTGCGCCACAGGATATGGAAAGGGAATAGTAAATTTAGAATAGGTTTTTACCGTATGCGCTACGGCTTTAGTTGAGAATTTACGGTAAAGCGGGTAAGCTTCTTTACCATAATAACTCATGCATAATATTTTTTTTCCTTCCACATAAGTTGGCATTGCATCCCATACAAATTTTCGGGAAGAGCCCCATGCAAAATCACGTACCATATATGCTTTGAAAATCCATGTTTTCTTTTGTGTTGATTTTATTTTTTCCCTGGCTTTCGCTTCATCAAGCGTTACAATTTCCATGGGTTCACGGGCAGATTGTGCCTTTTGCCATCTTTGATATTGCGCAGGTGTAAGAACATCTTTATAATTTTGACATTCGCCTGTCGCACCAACTACATGATCGGCGGGAACGGTCATCTTTACATTAAAATTTCCGAAGGCAAGTGCAAACTCTCCGCGTCCTGTAAACTGATGGTTTTGCCATCCCTGGAAATCACTGTAAACACACAAGCGTGGATACCATTGACTAATTGTAAATAAACTATTTCCATCTCCGGCAAAATATTCGTAACCGCCTCGACCGCCATATTTAATGCGATTGATGATATTGTAATTCCAGTCTATTTTAAATATAAATTTTTGGCCTGCTTTCAACGTTTGCGGAAGCTCAATCCTCATCATTGTTTTATTAATGGTGTATTGCAAAACTTTCCCTACACCATCCGTAACTTTTAAAATATTATCTCCATATTCCCTGTCTTTAGCATCAGTAAGATTTTGAAGTTCTACATCCGACATAATTTTTTGCATCCCGCTGTTGTCCTGGTAGCCTGCATTATTTTTTGAGCTATGCTCGTTCTCATCAAGCTGCAGCCATAGATAACTAAGCACATCAGGGGAGTTATTATAATAAGTAAGCGTTTCTTTCCCGTTTAGTTTCAAATTTGGTTCATCAAGCTCAGCAGTAATATCATAATCACATCGCTGTTGCCAATACTTAGGACCGGGAGCGCCGCTTGCTGTCCTGTATTCATTAGGCGAAGGAAGAATAGTCCCGAGCTGCTCAAATTTATTTCCGTGATTTGATGCCGGATTATTTTTAATGTCCTGTGCAAAAAGAAAAGATGGTAAAGTGATTATAAAAAATAAAAGCAATAAAACTTTTCTCATGAGATATTAAAGTGTTTAAATTTTAAGATATTTAAAGGTACAAGCGCGGGTTAAATGCGAGCTACCATTCAAATAATTTTCATTAAATAATTTTGGAAGCGTATTCTATTTTAAATTCATAGAACTTATGATATGCTGAATTTTTTCATTAAGTTTTTGATCGGTCATTTCAAATTCACCGGCATTTTTCAAAGGCATGTTTACACTGAAATAAAATTTTATTTTGGGTTCGGTGCCACTTGGGCGGGCAGAGATTTTACTGCCATCTTCTGTTATAAACTGCAATACATTGCTTTTAGGAAGCTCTATTTTCTCAATAGCTCCTGTTTTTAAATTTTTCTTTACCTGCTGATCATAATCATATAATTCTACAACCGGGCTTCCGGCTATTTCCTTTGGAGGGTTATCCCTGTAGCCTTTCATCATATCCGCAATTTCTTTGGAACCGTTCATTCCTTTCTTCGTTATAGAAATAAGATTCTCTTTGTACAATCCATTTTGAACATACAGGTCAATTAATTTATTGAAAAGAGTTTGTCCATTATTTTTTGCAACTGCTGCCATTTCACAAATCATTGCTACAGCACTTACCGCATCTTTATCACGAACTTTATCGCCAATCATAATACCAAAGCTCTCTTCACCACCAACAATGTAATTTTCTTTGCCTTCTTTTTCTTTAATCATTTCTGCAATCCATTTAAAGCCGGTAAGTACATTGTAGCATGATACATTATTTTTTTTGGCTACCCTATCAATCATATCGGTAGTCACGATTGTTTTTATCACCATATCATTGGGCGTGGCAATGCCTTCATTTTTTCTCGCTTCCATTATATAATTAAATACAAGTAATGCCGTTTGATTCCCATTCAACAATACCCATTCGCCATTGTTATTCCTAACGCCAACGCCTACACGATCCGCATCAGGATCTGTTCCAAGCAAAATATCAGCATTAAGTTCTTTTGCTTTCTGTAATCCAATACTCATGGTTTCCTTCTCTTCCGGATTTGGATATATAACTGTCGGGAAATTTCCATCAGGTGTTTTTTGCTCTTCAACAATATGTACATTGTCAAATCCAAATGCCTGCAGAGCCTGTGGAACCAGCATTATGCCGCTACCATGTATAGGAGTATAAACAATTTTCAGGTCATGCTGTGTTTTGCATACTTCGGGATTTATGCTAAGACTTTTTACCATCGCTATATAATCATCATCCATTTCTTTTCCTATGATGGTAATGTTTTTTTCATTCCCTTTCCATTTTACATCATCCAGGCTTTTTATTTTTTCTACTTCTTTAATTACATTCTCATCATGCGGTGGAACCATTTGACCTCCATCATCCCAATATGCCTTATATCCATTATATTCTTTTGGATTATGCGATGCAGTACATACAACTCCCCCCTGACAATGTAATTTCCGTATGGCAAAACTTAGCTCTGGTGTGGGACGCAGGGATTCAAATAAAAAAACTTCGATATCATTTGCAGCAAAAATATTCGCAGTAATTTCTGCAAACTTCCGGCTGTTATTACGGCAATCATGTGCAATAGCAACTTTTACATGTTCAAAACATTTCTTTAAATAATTAGCATACCCTTGCGTAGCCATGCCAACAGTATAGGTATTCATGCGATTGGTACCAACACCCATAATTCCTCTAAGGCCACCTGTCCCAAATTCCGGGTCTTTGTAAAATGCATCTTCAAGCTGGGCTTCATCTTCTTTTTGTAAACGACGTATTTCATTTTTTGTAGCCTCATCATAATTACCCGATAGCCATTCTTTTATTTTATTTTCAGTTTTTGCTTCCATCTTGTTTTTTTTACAATTTGAAGATATTCATTTTTGATTATTTGAAACCATCAATGCTCATTACACGTATTTTTGCATGATGTATCTTTTGCAAAACTACTGGAAACCGGCGCCTTCTTTTCTCATGGCGATAGCCTTGATTTTTTCTTTTATTCCCGTACATGCACAATATACCTTTAAACCGGATATTACTTTAAATAGCCTGCAAAATTTCAAGGACACCTTTCAGCAATACACAATTTATCCTTACAATAAAAAACGTGTAAGGCTGGTTACTACTGCAAATATAGTTGGGTACGGCGGAGCCTTTATAGGCCTTAATGCAGTGTGGTATTCAAAATATCCAAGATCAGGTTTTCATTTTTTTAATGATGATGCAGAGTGGCTGCAGGTCGATAAAGTGGGGCATGCTTACAGCGCATATAGTGAAAGCAGGGCAGGCATGGAATTATGGAGATGGGCAGGCCTGTCACGAAATAAAAGAATATGGCTTGGCGGCTTAACCGGTGTCGCTTACCAGTCGGTATTAGAAATCCTTGATGGTTTTTCATCTGAGTATGGATTCAGTCCCGGAGATTTTACCTCAAATGTTGTAGGCTCAGGAATATTTATAGCCCAGGAATTTGCATGGGATGACCAAAGAATAAAATTCAAATTTTCTTTTCATAAAAAAAATTACGGACAAGCTGATCTCAATAAAAGAGCTGATGACCTGTATGGCAAAACAGAAATTGAAAGGTTTATAAAAGATTATAACGCCCAAACTTACTGGCTTAGCGTTAATGTTCATTCTTTTTTTCCTGAATCCAAATTTCCACGCTGGTTATCTTTTGCGACAGGTTATGGAGCCGAAGGAATGTTTGGCGCCCGAAGCAATGTCGCTATTGATA
>JBDTYU010000038.1:0-12347 GCA_040005535.1 Ginsengibacter sp.
CAATGCTCCACCTGTATCCTCGTATTCATTTCCATGAAATAAAAATTATAGTGCTTATCTACCAAAAACTCAACAGTACCCACACTTTCATAGTTAATTGCAGATGCTGCCTTGATGGCTGCTGCACCCATTTTCTCCCTAAGTTCCGGTGTCATAAACGGAGAGGGAGATTCTTCAACGAGCTTTTGATGACGGCGTTGAATAGAACAATCACGCTCGCTTAGATGGCATATATTACCAAATTGATCTCCTGCAATTTGTATTTCAATATGTCGTGGTTCTTCAACAAATTTTTCCATGTAGAGGCCATCATTTTTAAAAGAGGCCGCGGCTTCTGCCTTTGCATTGTCGAATGACTTCTCAATATCCTTTTCTTCCCAAACCACACGCATCCCTTTACCGCCCCCGCCTGCGGTTGCTTTTAGAATAATTGGATAGCCAATTTTTATAGCAAGCTCTTTTGCATCATCTACACTTTCCAATAAGCCTTCTCCACCCGGTACTACAGGAACGCCTGCTTTAATCATTGTTTCCTTAGCAGTTATTTTATCACCCATACCATTAATCATTTCAGGAGTTGGGCCAATGAATTTAATTCCATGATCAATACATATCTGGGCAAACTTTGCATTCTCTGCCAGAAATCCATATCCCGGATGAACCGAATCAGCATTGGTGATTTCAACTGCTGCCATTATGTGAGGCATATTCAAATAACTATTTGCACTAGCTGGTTTACCAATACATACGGCTTCATCAGCAAACCTCACATGGAGACTATCTTTATCTGCAGTTGAATAAACAGCAACCGTTTTAATGCCCATCTCTTTACAGGTTCGAATAATTCTAAGAGCTATTTCTCCCCTGTTTGCAATTAATATTTTTTTAAACATGATGTTTTAATTTGCTAATTAGCTAATTAGTTAATGTGCTAATTTTTGGAAGTGTTCAATTTTAGAATATTATTCACTGGCTAATTAAATAAGTTTTTTAAAAAATAAAAAAGCTAAGCATATAACTCCATCGGAGTTTTTCTCTTTGCAGTTCCTAATATTTTATTAAGCACTTTTTGTATTTCTTCAAGCTTTAAAAGCAAAAAATGACATTCGGGATATTTTTTTGAATAGCTACAAAGCATCAGCCAGTATTGTGTTTCATCAGCTTCTTTAGCGGCAATTTTTATTTTATGTATGAAGTCTGCTTTACTTTCTGCGTTTTGAGATTCCATTGCATTTGCGCCGATGGAAGTTCCGCACCTTAGAAGTTGCCGGCTTAATGTATATTTTTTCATCTCATCCAACACATCGCAATAATCAATCAAAGTCAAAGAAAAACCGAAAGTCAATTTTAGAATTGCATTAGATTCAATTAATTCTCTTTTCAAGATAGAATTTATTATAGTGAGATGATATAAAATCAAACATTAAACTCATTAAGGTTTTAATTAGCACATTAGCTAATTAGCACATTAGCAATTAAACCGGTTCAACCAAAAACAACGGTTGATCAAATTCTACGGGGGATGCATCTTCTACCAAAACTTTAGTTATTACTCCCGATACTTCACTTTCAATTTCATTGAAAAGTTTCATGGCTTCGATAATACAAACTACCTGTCCTACAGCTACTTCATCTCCAACATGAATAAATATAGGTTTACCTGGTCCTGATTGTCTGTAGAATGTTCCAATCATGGGGCTTTTAATTGTCAATAGATTTTCTGCCTTGTTATTATCTGCTTCCGAATTCTTTACTATTGCAGGCGCAAGAGATGGCGGGATGATTTGCTGTTGCAGCGGCTGTTGTTGCACAGGTGAGGCAGAGCCTTGAGAAGGGTCTTTCTTTTGTTTTATGGTGATTTTAAAATCATTTTTTTCAATACTGAGCTCACCAATATTACTTTTGTTTACAAGCTTTACTAACTCGTGAATTTGTTTAATGTCCATATTTAAAAAATTAAATTTATGTTATGGAAAACGGGCAGCTAAGATAGGGTAATACTAATTAAAAATTAAAATTCAAAATGAAAAATGCAGCACAGCTTAGGGTTAAATAATTTTAATTTATAATTTATTTCAAAACTATTCTTTCACTCTTTCCACATACTCTCCTGTTTTAGTATTTACACGTATAAGTTCTCCTTCGTTCACAAACAAAGGAACATTAACTATTGCACCGGTTTCTACAGTTGCAGGTTTTAAAGTACGTGTAGCAGTATCGCCTCTCATACCCGGTTCACTGTAAGTTACAAGAACAACAATTTTATCCGGAAGTTCAACACCCATGGGTTGATCAGTTTCTCCGTTTATCAAAACAGAAACTTCCTGGCCATCTTTTAGAAACTGTGGCGCATCTACCATTTCTGAAGGAACAGAAATTTGTTCATAGGTAGTGGTATCCATAAATGTGTAACCGGTATCATCTTTATATAAAAACTGGAAGGGCTTTTTCTCAACTCTTACGGGATAAATAGTTTCCCCGCTGTTCCATGTTTGTTCAATGGTACGGCTGTTGTCAACACCCTTTAGTTTTGCCCACACTTTTGCAGCAGCACGTGCTGTTTTGTTTTGACCAAACTCAATTACTGTGTACAGGCTTCCGTCAATTTTTAAAATGAGCCCTGTTCTCATATCTGAAGTAGATGCCATAATAATTTTTTTAAGTCGGTGAAGGTATAAAAAATGGGGCACTTGCTGCATTGCTGACTTGATTCATTGTTGAATGGCAGAATTGAATGTTGAATTGAATGTTGAGTTGTCATTAGCTAATTAATATATCTTTATAAAAATTTACTCTTGAAAAAATCATTCTTCCTAATTGCTTGTCTTTTTATTTGGGTAACTGCTTTTTCACAGGAAGACAGTGTTGCACCTGTTTACCTGAGATTTCCAACAATTCCGCAATTCACTGTTTACAAAGCACCCGACAGTACTGCCTTTTCAAGAGATAATTTACAAAAAAAGAAACCGGTTGTGTTTATGATTTTTAGTCCCGATTGCGAGCATTGCCAGCATGAAACTGAAGCGTTACTCGCCAACATCGATAAATTTAAAAATACTCAAATTGTAATGATTACATACCTTCCTTATAATGAAATGATGAAATTTTATAAAGATTATAAAATTGCAGATTATCCCCAAGTCACAATGGCAAGAGATACAAAATTTTTCTTTCCGGTGTTCTTCAAGGTAACAAACCTTCCATCCATTTTTGTTTATGATAAAAAAGGAAATTTCAAAAAAAACTTTGAAGGAAGTGTAAAAATTGATTCACTTTCAGAAGCTCTGTAATTATTGCTTTATGAATTTTCCATTCATCTGAATTTCGTTGATAACATTTATTTTGATAAAATAAATTCCTGCATGAAGGTTACTAACGGGGATGTATAGTTGCTTATTATTGGATGCCGCCCTGAAACGCACAACTGCCTTTCCTGTTGCATCCTGTATCACAACATTGATAACGCCTCTTATAATATCTCTTCCCCTGTAAGCCAGGTTGAGCATATCACTTACAGGATTGGGATATATTTGCCATACGTTTCTGTTTGTAATTGTTGGTGATTGTGTTGTTGTATTTTTTGAGACTGATGGTTTTTCAACGGGGTAATAATTTTTAGGATTTGCTACAGCGGCGGTATTGGATATCTCAATTATATTCTCATTCGTATCATACACTTTTACACGGTAATATAATTTTTGTTCATCAGAAAAATTGTCTCTGTAGGCTAAAATTGTTGAAGACGTATAATTCCTGAAGACCGGATTTGCTGCTGTGATTTCCCAAATAACACCATCATTGCTTTTAAATAATGTATAGGCTGTGGTCCCGGGATAATTTACCATATTCCATTGCAGTGAAACAGCTGCATTCCCCGGATGCGTAACAGCAGTAAGTGTAATACCCGCTGATGTTTCAACACATGAAAAAAAGAAAGGTAAAAAGAATATAACCGGTAATTTCTTCATGAAAGAATTTAGGAATAAGACGGTTAAATTAAGTCAAAGAATAGTGCATCGTCGTTAAAGAACCTGTAAAAGAAGATTTATTTTTCCGGCAGATTTTATAAAGCAATGATTATATAAAAACATTATTCAATTATCTTTGATTCAACTATATTTCAAAAAAAAAATAAACTAAAATGAAAGTAACTGTAGTAGGTGCAGGCGCAGTGGGCGCTACCTGTGCTGATAATATTGCCAGGAAAGAACTTTGTGAAGAGCTGGTATTGCTGGATATTAAAGAAGGAATATCAGAAGGAAAGGCCATAGATTTTATGCAGAGCGCAGCTTTGCTGGGCAGTGATACAAAAATTATGGGATGCACCAACGATTATAAAAAAACTGCAGGAAGCAAAGTGGTGGTAATTACATCGGGCATACCCCGTAAGCCAGGCATGACCCGTGAGGAGCTTATAGGCATAAATGCAGGTATTGTAAAAGGAGTTACGCAAAATATTTTAGAACATTCACCGGATGCCATTATCATCGTAATAAGCAATCCAATGGATACAATGACTTACCTCACATTGAAATCGAGCGGGCTGCCAAAAAACCGGGTTATAGGTATGGGAGGTATTCTTGATAGCAGCCGTTTCAAATATTATTTATCAACCGCGATTGGATGTTCTGCCCAGGACCTGCAGGCAGTGGTAATTGGAGGTCATGGTGATACGACCATGATCCCACTAACAAGGCTGGCAACTTATAATGGTACACCTGTTTCAAATGTATTAGACGAGGTCACCCTTAAGAAAGTAGCGGCAGATACCATGGTAGGTGGCGCAACACTTACCGGCTTATTGGGAACAAGCGCATGGTATGCTCCCGGCGCCGCAGGCGCCGCATTAGTTGAATCCATATTGCGTGATGAAAAAAAATTAATCCCCTCCTGTGTTATGCTTGATGGCGAGTATGGTGAAAAAGATATCTGTATTGGTGTACCTGTGGTAATTGGAAAAGATGGCTGGGAAAAAATTATTGATTTTAAACTGAATGAAGAAGAGCAGGCAGCATTTAAGAAAAGTGCAGATGCTGTAAGAAGCATGAATGGAGCTTTGGAATTATAATGCCGTTAATAACACGAATTATAAAACACGAACGCGAATTCAATACTTGACTCTTAATTCATAAAAATAAGCCGCTACTATTTGTCTTTTTAATTCGGGTAATTCGTGTTTTATATGTGGCATCATTATATCAAATTCGTGCATCATTATTAGCTTTTCTTTTGCAATGATTCTTCAACCAATTCTGCAATTCGCTTTGCTCTTGTTTCAGGAAGCTTTGCATTATGCAATCTATACAACCATTGTTTCTGCCCGGACTTACTGAGCACTTCAAAATATTTGAATACCTTTTTATTCTTAGCAAAAAACTTTTTCAGATCGGGAGGTACTAAAAAATTTTCGACATGATCTATTCGTTCCCATGAACCATTTTTTTTGCCGGTATCAATTATTGCCATACCCGCAAGCGTCATTAATTTTTGTTCCAAAAGTTTTTCAACACGTTTTTTATTCAATGCGCTCCATACACTTTTAATTTTTCGCGGGGTAAATTTTTGCATGTACTTCTCTTCGTCAATTGGCTTGGCAATACTATCTATCCAGCCAAAGCATAAAGCTTCTTCCACCGCATCATTATACGACACACGGGTTTTACCGCTATCCTTTTTATAATATATAAGCCATACGCCTGGTTCTTTCGCGTGATTTTTCAACAGCCAGCTACGCCAGGCTTTTCTGTCTTTCGCATAATATTTTAACCCGGTTGTTTCCATGCAATAATTTAAGAATAGTGATTATATTTTTTTAACGTGAGGATAGCTACATATTTTATTTAGGTATACCCTGGCAAAGAATTTATGAAGAAGTAATAATACCTTAAATAAGTTATAGAACATGGTAGCATTTTCAAAATAGTTATGGAAGATATTTATCCAGTTTATTAGGTATAAGGTAAAGTACGGGTGTGATGCAAAAAATAACTATGCTAATCTCCGGCATAAAAAAAGAAATCGCAATAGCAACGGAATATAATATTGGAGAAATTAAAAATAATTTCTGTGCTTCAGTTTTCACTTCCACCGGTAATGTCCTGGCGTGCAGTGAAGGCCTGTTTATTCCATACATCCATTGCGCATATAAAGTAATATTACATAAGCTCAGGTTTAATCCATACATAAGGATTGCATACCATCGCAAGGTATTTGCGGCAAGAAACCTTGTGCTGAAAGGCACAAAGCAAACGACCATATAAAACAATACCCCAAGGAAAATAAAGTAGCGATTGGTTTTGGAGATGTACTCAAATACCATACGATGGCCAAACCACATAATGCCCAAAATAATAAAGCTTATAAGATAGCACAGTAGCTCTTGCCAGGTTTGGTATAAAGCATGAAGTAAACTGTTCCATGAATTTCCTTCCACTTTCGGAAGCCTTAACTCAATTACAAGTATTGTCATAGCAACGCTGAAAACACCATCACCTAAAGATTCCAGCCTCCCCGAGGCCATCGTGAGTTTATGCTGATCTAAATCCATTTCTCTAAACTAAAAATTCCGCAGGACATTTAAAAGGAATTTGGGAAAATACAAAAACGGGGGGCGTTCGTTTATTAAACAACCGGCCACACCTTTATCAACGCCGTCAATTCAACCCCTAACTTAAAGAAAAACGTCTTACTTTGAATTATATTTCCGATGTGTCGTCACACCAGGATCATTTAAAAAATCAGCCATTAAAGTGAGTATCAATTACTTTGAAGAATTTGTTTATAAGAAGCTGTCTTTATCTCACAAATAAAATTTGCAATGAATAAAATTTTAAAAATACTAACAGGTTTTTTATTCCTGCTTACATTCAAAACTTTACATGCACAGGAGCATCCACCATTTTACGATGAGATACAGGAATTCAAAAAACAGGACAGCATAGATTTTCCTCCACGAAACGCTATTCTTTTTGTCGGAAGCTCATCTTTTAGAAAGTGGACAGATGTACAATCATACTTTCCAAATTATCCAATTATTAATCGCGGCTTTGGTGGGTCATCCTTACCGGATGTAATTCGTTATGCTAATGATATTATTTTTCCTTACCAACCCAGGCAGGTTGTAATTTATTGCGGCGAAAATGATTTTGAGGCAGCAGATTCGGTAAATGCACACATTGTTTTTAACCGCTTTAAACAATTATTTAAATTGATAAGAAATAAAATGCCCGGGGAAAATATTGTATATATTTCTATGAAGCCCAGTCCTTCGCGTGCTAAGAGGATGCCCGTGGAAGAAGAGGTAAATAAGCTGATAAAAAAATTTTTATTAGTACAAAAAAATACATCATTTGTTGATGTGTATCATAAAATGCTTGATAGAGCCGGCAAGCCCTTGGCAGGAATTTTTTTAGAAGACAATCTGCACATGAATGCAAAGGGTTATACCATTTGGCAAAAAGAAATAAAACCTTATTTACTCAAAGACAAAAAATGAAAAGGTTATGAAATATCTGTTTCTTTTAACAATGTTTCTTTGCATGATCTCATGCAAGATATCTCCACAAACTTCAAAAGAATTGCCGGACGCCTGGCACCTGCTTTGGTCTGATGAATTTAATTATAATGGATTACCCGATTCTTCAAAGTGGAGTTACGATATTGGTGGTAACGGATGGGGCAATAATGAATTACAATATTATACTAATGCCGATACCAATAATGCACTGGTGCAAGACGGCTCGTTAAACATTAGAGTAAAAAAAACTCAAAGAGATAATAACGCCTATACTTCTGCAAGACTGATTACAAAAAACAAAGGTGATTGGACAAATGGAAAAATTGAAATAAGCGCTAAACTTCCTGCAGGGCGTGGCTTATGGCCGGCTATCTGGATGTTGCCTACAGATTGGCAATATGGCGACTGGCCAAAAAGTGGTGAGGTCGATATTATGGAACATGTAGGATTTATCAAAGATTCTGTCTTCTTCAGCATACATACAGAAGCCTTTAATCATGTAATTGGCACTCAAAAAACCAAAGGTATACTCATAAATGATCTGTATACTTCTTTTCATGTGTATGCCATTGAATGGGATCAGCAAAGAATTAATTTTTTGCTGGATGATTCATTGGTTTATACTTATTCTAATTCTGGCAATGGTTATAAAGAATGGCCCTTTGATAAAAGATTTCATTTGTTATTGAATATAGCTGTTGGTGGAAACTGGGGTGGACAACAGGGAGTTGACGATAATATTTTTCCGGCAACGATGTTGATTGACTATGTACGTGTTTATCAAAAAAAATAATTGTTGCTTTTATAAATAATAATCTTACCCTACCTGAAATATCATTTCTTCATAGGATATTTTAATTAATCATGAAGAGAGAAGATGTAATAATAAAAATAACTACTCAACGTCTCTGGGATGTTTTAGTTATTGGGGGAGGTGCTACAGGTTTGGGTATTGCCCTGGAAGCTTGCACCCGTGGCTATTCCACCCTTCTTGTTGAACAATCAGACTTTGCAAAGTCCACATCAGGTAAAAGTACAAAGCTGGTACATGGAGGCGTACGATATCTTGCGCAGGGCAATGTAAGCCTCGTAAGAGAAGCAAGTGTTGAGAGAGGATTGTTATTTAAAAATGCACCCCACCTTGTAAAAAATCAAACATTTATAATACCCGTTTACAATAGGTGGAGCAGGTTAAAATACACGCTGGGACTGAAATTATATGACTGGATATCGGGCCGCTTAAGTCTTGGATCCTCTGTATTCATATCCCGAAAAAAAGTATTAGAAAAACTGCCGGGGATCATTCCTAAAAATTTATTTGGTGGTATTTTATATCATGATGGACAGTTTGATGATGCAAGATTAGCTATTAACCTGGCTCAAACAATTTTTGACAACAGGGGATATGCCATCAACTATTTGAAAGTTGAGAGCTTATTAAAAAATAATGAAAAGGTATGTGGTGTAATGGTTACAGATGCCGAAACAGGGCAACATTTTGCAATAAAATCTAAAGTAGTTATTAATGCTACCGGTGTATTTGTTGATGATATTTTAAAAATGGATAATCCCGTTTCAAAAAAAAATATTGCCTTAAGCCAGGGAGTTCATTTAGTACTTAGTAAAAAATTTTTTCCAGGCGAGGATGCTCTTATGATCCCTGAAACCAGCGACGGCAGAGTTCTGTTTATTGTTCCATGGCACGGCAGCCTTCTTGTTGGCACAACAGATACTCCGGTTGAAAATATTACTTTGGAGCCTGTTGCGCTTGAAAAAGAAATAGAATTTATTCTTCATACTGCAGCAGCGTATCTCACGCTTGCGCCTAAACGCAAAGATATATTAAGTGTATTTGCCGGCCTTCGGCCACTCGCTGCTGCAAAAGAAAAACGAATCGCTACCAGGGAAATTTCACGTGGTCACAAGATCATCATCTCACCTTCGGGATTGTTTACAATAATAGGTGGTAAATGGACGACCTACAGAAAAATGGGAGAAGACATGGTGGATAAAGTTGAAAAAGAATCCGGTTGGAAACAAACAATTACAAGAACAGGCTCAATGCGCATTCATGGATTTGTTGACCGCGAAAGTCCCGGCGATCCATTATATTATTACGGAAGTGACAAAGCCTCAATTGATAAAATAATAAAAGAGACCGGAAATGAGTGGATCAGTAAAAAATTAAACGTTCACAAAGCACAGGTGTTATGGGCTGTAAGAGAAGAGATGGCAAGAACGGTAGAAGACGTTTTGAGCAGGAGGACAAGAGCTTTGTTGCTCGATGCAAAAGAAAGCTTGCGTATCGCCCCTGTGGTTGCCGCTATCATGGCTCTAGAAATGAATCTAAATTTATTATGGATAGAAGAACAGTTAAAGAAATTCAATGAAGTTGCAAAAAATTATATAATAGATAACTGATGAACGGGTTGCTGAAGTTAAAAATATCAATTGCAATCTTTAATTATTATATTGTCACTTGTAAATAAATTATTTTCCTCTATTTAGAAAACGATTGCATGTCAAAATATATTTTATCCTTTGACCAGGGAACCACAAGCTCACGAGCTATAATTTTTGATAAGAAAGGTGCAGTAAAGGCGATGGCACAAAGAGAATTTACACAAATATTTCCGCAACCAGGCTGGGTAGAGCATGATGGTAATGAAATTTGGTACACACAGTTAGGTGTGGCAACAGAAGTAATATTAAAAGCAGGACTTACCATTCATGACATTGCAGGCATTGGCATTACCAATCAACGAGAGACTACGCTGGTATGGGACAGAAACACACATCAACCTGTGTATAATGCGATAGTGTGGCAGGACAGGCGTACTTCAACATACTGCAATGAATTAAAAGATCAGGGTCATGCAATAAATATTCAAGAAAAAACAGGGTTGGTAATTGATGCATATTTTTCTGCAACTAAATTAAAATGGATACTAGATAATGTTGAGGGCACAAGAGGCAAAGCTGAGAATGGCGATTTGTGTTTTGGTACCATTGACTCGTGGCTTTTATTTAAGCTTACTAACGGTAAGGCACATACGACAGATGTAACCAATGCTTCCCGTACGATGTTATTCAATATTCATTCTTTACAATGGGATGAAGAACTATTGAAATTGTTTAATATTCCTGCAGCTATGCTGCCCGAAGTAAAATCAAGCAGTGAAGTCTATGGATATACTGAAGAAGTATTAACTGCAGTGCGTGTGCCGGTTTGCGGAATTGCAGGCGACCAGCAGGCAGCGCTTTTCGGGCAAATGTGCATCAAGCCAGGCATGGTAAAAAATACTTATGGAACCGGTTGTTTTATGCTGATGAATACAGGCGATAAACCCGTGTTAAGTAAAAACAATTTGCTTACGACAATAGCATGGAAAATTGGTGATACAACAACCTATGCATTGGAGGGTGGTGTTTTTATTGGAGGGGCTGTTGTGCAATGGTTACGGGATGGTTTAGAAATCATAAAGAATTCCGCAGATGTTGAAAAACTTGCAACATCAGTAAAAGATAACGGTGGTGTTTATTTTGTTCCTGCATTTGCAGGGCTTGGGGCTCCTTACTGGAACCAGTTTGCACGGGGAACTATGTTGGGCATTACGCGGGGTACAACTGCTGCACATATTGCGAGAGCATCTATAGAAAGTATTGCATTGCAAACTATGGATGTGCTGAATGCAATGAACGCAGATGCCGGATTACCTGTTAAAGAACTGCGTGTAGATGGTGGCGCTACTGTAAATGATTTGCTCATGCAATACCAAAGTAATGTTCTTGACTGTATAGTTATACGCCCACAAATTACTGAAACCACTGCATTGGGAGCAGCTTATCTGGCGGGGCTGGCTATTGGGTTCTGGAAGAATACAAATGAAATTGAAAATTATTGGGAGGCAGATAAAAAGTTTGAGCCTATCATGAAACATGAAGAAAGACAGAAAGAAATTCATCAATGGAAAAAAGCTATAAGAGCAGTCCAGGCATGGGCAACAGAATAAAATAATTATACTATTCTTAGATTTTTTTTTTAATCTTAACTAATTTCTATGTCAATCTTTTTAAGTGAATTTTTAGGAACGGCAATATTGCTTTCACTTGGAAACGGAGTAGTAGCAAACGTCGTTTTAAATAAAACAAAAGGCCACAATGGTGGCTGGATCGTTATTGCATTTGGATGGGCCATTGCTGTTTTTGTAGGTGTATTTGTATCTGCCAAATCAAGTGGAGCACATTTAAATCCTGCAGTTACTATAGCGTTTGCTTATCTAAAAAAAATTAGCTGGAATGTAGTGCCACAATATTTAGCAGGTCAGTTGCTTGGTGCTATGGCAGGCAGTGTTATTGTATGGCTAACTTATCTGCAACATTTTAAAGTTACCGAAAATGGGGAAAGTATTTTAGGGGTGTTTGCAACCAGCCCGGCAATAAAAAGTTCGGGCCATAATTTTCTTACTGAATTTTTGGGAACATTTGTATTTGTCCTTTGCATACTTTTTATTGCTTCACCATCCAACAGTCTTGGTTCATTAGATGCGCTGCCTGTAGCATTATTAGTACTTGGTATTGGGTTGAGTTTTGGTGGCCCAACGGGATACGCAATTAACCCTGTTCGTGACCTTGGGCCAAGAATAATGCACCAGCTATTACCCATATCACACAAGGGTTCCAGCGATTGGAAATATTCATTGGTTCCAATTTTTGGTCCTTTAGCGGGAGGGTTACTTGCTGCAATAACTTTTTATTATTTAAAATGAGATTTCTTAATCTGCACACAATAATATTCAACATAAAATCCATGTTATCTTTGCAAATCAAC
>JBDTYU010000039.1:0-3811 GCA_040005535.1 Ginsengibacter sp.
ATATTTTGTGAGCTGGCAATGAAAGTGAAGAATAAAAATGAAATCAAAACACAGAAAGGCTTTGATACTTGAGTAAAGAATTTTCTCATAGCAACAATCGTTTTTAATTAAAAATTGTAAAAGTATTTTTTACAGTTTTGGGTAATGTGTAGACCTTACACAAATTAGATCATTTTTTTTACATTAAAATCAAGATTTCAAATTTTTCAATAGGAATCTGGTGCGGATTTTTATTTTGCCAAACCCTTAAGCCTTGATCTTTTATTGCTAACAATAAAAAATATTTTCAACCAAAAACAAAAACTGAAAGAGCGTTATACAAAAGATCATCATGCGGAAGCAAAAGATTTGGTACATGCTTTAAAAGATAAAGAATTTATGGATGAATTACTGGAGCTTATTGAATCGCAATTAACAAATCCTGATATGGATGTGGATTACATCTGCAGTAAAATTGGTATGAGCAGAACTAAACTTTATCAAAAAATTAAAGGGATCACGGGACAATCGATTGGAGAGTTTGTAAGAACCATACGTTTAAGAAAAGCCATGTTTATAATGACCCATGAAGATGTAATGATTACAGATGTTATGTATAGTGTAGGAATACAAACACAATCTTATTTTACAAAAGCTTTTAAAAAAGAATTTGGGAAAACGCCTTCCCGGTTTTTACAGGAATTAAAAAAGTAATGAAAGTTTTTACAAATAGCCGATCATTATTTGCCTGCTAATAATATTTTATTGTCAATTTAGTTCTGTAGATATTTAAAAATCTATCCCCGACCATGTTTTTTTCTTTCTTTCATATTTTTCATAATCAAACTTATAAAGCCTGCCCGGCCTGTGTGGTACATTTTGTTCTTCTTCTCCCATATCGACCAGGAAATCCATTGAAAAAAATTTCTTCCTGAAATTTCTTCTATCAAGCTTTATATTTAAAATAGCCTCATATAGATTTTGAAGTTCCCGTAAGGAAAATTTATTGGGCAGCAGGCTAAGGCCCAATGGATGTTCCTGTACTCTTTTTTGCAGCCATAAATAACATGCCTCAAATATTTTTTGGTGATCAAATGCAAGATCTGTTACCTTCTCAATCTCATGCCAGTGCAATTCGTTGTCAAGAATTTTTAAACGGTGGTGCTGAATATTTATTAATGAACACCAGGCAACTGTAACAACACGCCCTGCCGGATGACGATTTACTTCTCCAAAAGTATGTACCTGCTCAAGATAAAGATCGTTTAGGCCTGTGCGTTGTTTTAATATGCGATAGGCAGATGCATCCAGATCTTCTTCGGGCTTTACCAGGTCTCCGAGCAACGACCATTTACTTTGATACTTTTTCAAATCAGACCGGATCAGTAAAACTTTTAATTTATTTTCATCAAATCCAAAAATTACACAATCAACAGACAATGCCACACGATTAATGCTCTGTACTTCTGATTGAATTATTTTGAAACTCTTGATATTTTTTTGGGCTGCCTCTTTTGATGTTAGTGACATAGAGATTATTAATGTGATTGTTTTAAGGTAATTATAATGTTAACCGGTTAAAGACTTTACTGCAAAAACTTTTAATTATTTCGTTTTATTACTTTGATTGTCTGGGTGTGTTGTAATTCAATAATAGTAAGGAGATAAGTACCATTTGACAATTTTACTGTTTCTTTTACCTCTACCATATTATTTCCCGGAGCTAATAATATATTTTGCTTCAATAGTTGTCTGCCGCTTACATCGTTTAAAATAATGGTGGCCTTATCCTGTACAGGAGATTCAATATTTACCAATAGTTTTCCTGTAAAAGGATTGGGATTTACTTCAGCAAACCATCCATTTGCAGATATTCTTATTTTTATTACACCGCTATATTTAAAATTGCCATCTTTATCAACACTTTTTAAACGATAGTAATATACCGGCGATCCGCCAAAGCTTATGTTATCAATAATAGAATAGCTGCTTTTTCCTGTAGCATTTGTTTGAGATACAAAAGAAAAATTTTGTCCATCGGTACTGCGTTGCAATTCGTAATAATTTAAATCCTGCTCATTAGCAACTGCCCATGATAATGAATTTTTGTTTCCGTTATTCTTCCCGGTAAAACTTATCAATGTTACTGGCAGAGCTGCATTCATATTAAGATATACATGATACTCTCCGGGTTGCAAAGTGAATGACTGCGCAGCTCCGGTTGCCGTAATGGTTGTTCCGTTTAAATAATCATACCATGTTCCGGCATTTTGAAATGTAACAGAGCTGGTTTGAGATATTACATCAAAATTTCCGATAACAACAATTGAAGTTCCTGCCTGGCTAAGCTTTAATGTTTTGAAAGCTCCTGTAAAATCCGGTTGTACAGCATTAGATACAAAAAGATCTTTATACAAACTATTGAAACGAAGTTTTATCAATGAACTGTAAACATCATATAATTTTTTACGGTTAGCCTGTTGCAAATAATCCCACCGTATGGGTTTAGGATCAGTACGGCAATTGGAATTGTTAGTTCCATCCTGGCAATAATTAATAGAGTAATCATAACCCTGCTCACCAAACTGCCAAATCATTTTTGGGCCTGGAATGGTAAAGAAAAATGAGGCATCTAATTCCATTCTTTGTAAAGCTGTAGACACATTTTTTGTGTCATAAGTACCTGAGCTATTACCAAATTGCTCATTTTTATACATCAATCTTTCTTCATCATGGCTTTCCATATAAGTAACCAGGTAAGGATTGAACCATCCCCGTACGGTCGATAAACCGTAATCAAAATTCCAACCGGAAGAATATCCCATAGATGCCTGGTTATAATTATAATTTAAATTCCCCCATGGCATCATCCCATAATTTGATAATTCTTTTTCCTCCGTGTTATCGGCAAAATGTTCCAATATGGTATAAGAGCCGGGCGATTTTAATTGCATGGTATCCTGATATCTTTTCCAGATATCTACCCTGCTTGCATCATACGTACTCCATGCACCTACATTACAATTATTGCCGTTGTTGTCACAAGTTTGGTTTTGAGTAAATCCTTTTGAAAGATCAAAACGAAAACCATCCATTTTGTAATTAGTAAGCCAATGATCTATTACCCTGCTCACAAAATACCTGGTAGCAAGGCTTTCATGATTCATATCGTAACCTACATTAAAAGCATGTTTGGGCACAGGGTTAAACCAGGGATTATTAGTAGCCGGTCTGTTATTCACATTGTCCCAATATAGTTGTACCAAAGGTGACATACCAAAAGAATGATTAAGGGCAATATCCATAATTACGGCAATACCTTTTGAATGGCAGGAATCAACCAATCGCTTCAAGGTATTTGAAGGGCCATAATATTTATCCGGCGCAAAATAAAAATCGGGATTATATCCCCAACTAATATTTCCCTCAAATTCATTCAAAGGCATTAATTCAATGGCATTTATCCCAAGTTTTTTTAAATAACTTAATGTATCGTTTAAGGTATTCCAATCATGTGCAGCAATAAAATCACGCAGAAGCAACTCGTATATTATAAGATTTCGTTTGTCAGGTCTGGCAAAATTATTTACCTGCCAGTTATATGCAGGAGCTCCGGTTTGTAAAATGCTTACAACACCCGTCGTTAAACCAGTTGGATAAGGCTTAAGGCCTGGATATGTTGAAGAAGAAATGAACTGATCGTTTGCAGGATCCAGAATTTTTTCGGAGTAAGCATCGGCAATCTTTAATACACCATCAACCAGGTACTGATAAGAATATTCAGTGCCGGAGGTTAATCCTGTAATATGCAAAGTCCAGTAAAAACCGTCTG
>JBDTYU010000040.1:0-6873 GCA_040005535.1 Ginsengibacter sp.
TGAGCCAGGTAAATAATGTTAACTGGTATAATGCTGCACTAATATTCATAATACTGCACCTGCTAATATATCCTGCAAGCAACGGGTATAATAGTTATATGGACAGAGATACATCTCCTATTGGAGGGTTAAAAAATCCTCTTCAGCCAACAAGACAATTATTTATTGTTACTGTTTGCATGGATATTACCGCGGTGCTTTTAAGCTTTTTTATTACATGGCTATTTGCCTTAGGAATTTTTTTCTATATACTCGCCTCAAGGGCTTATAGCTACAGAAAAATACGACTAAAACAATTTCCCATAACCGGCTACCTGACAGTAATAATTTTTCAGGGAGCAGTTACTTTTTTTTTAGTATATCATGGTGCAGATAGCAACCACACAACTCATGTTCCCGTTATTGCTATCGTTGCATCAAGCCTGCTCATTGGTGGTTTTTACCCGCTTACACAAATTTATCAGCATGAAGAAGATATCAAAGACGGGGTTGAAACAATTAGTTATAAACTTGGTTATACAGGTACGTTCATTTTTACAGGCATTGTATATGTGCTTGCTTTTTCTATGTTGGGGTTGCAATTTTTTTTAAACCTGGAATGGACAAGATTTATCATTTTGCAAACCTTTATGCTTCCTGTACTCGTATATTTTTTTGTATGGTTCCGAAAAGTTCTTAAAAATAAAAAAGAAGCTAACTTTAAGAACACAATGCTCATGAATTTGTTAGCATCTGTATGTAGTAATCTTGGTTTTATCACCCTTTTAATATTGCACCTCGTTGAGTAAAATTGTTTCTATATCTACGTCAGTACCTTCTTACCGCCATGACCAAAAGAGTATTCTCACTTTCATGCAACAGGTGTATGCGATGAACGAGGCAGATAAACGAAAGCTCAAATTTTTGTATAATCAAAGTGCAATTGATACAAGATATTCGGTATTGCCAGATTATAGTTTGAATGCTGATGACTGGCAATTTTACCCGGCTACAGAAAACCTGGAACCTTTCCCAAATCTCGAACTACGAATGAAATGGTTTAATAAAACTGCTCCTGCACTTTCTGTAAACGCAATTGAAAAATGTATCGAACATAAAATATCAAAAGACGAAATAACACATTTGATTACGGTAAGCTGCACTGGTATGAGTGCCCCCGGCCTTGATTTACAGGTTATGGAAGAAATGGATTTGCAGCCAGGCATTTTCAGAACATCCGTGAATTTTATGGGATGTTATGCAGCTATACATGGTTTAAAACTTGCAGATGCTTTATGTAATAATGATAAAACAGCACGGGTATTAATTGTGTGTACTGAACTTTGCACACTGCATTTTCAAAGGGAAAACACCCTTGATAACATTGCTTCCAGCCTTTTGTTTGGTGATGGTGCTGCTGCCATGCTAATTACGCACGATGATAATGAAATGTATGGACTGAAAATTAGTAATTTTTACAGTGAAGTAGCTCTTAAAGGAAAGAAAGATATGAGCTGGGAGCTTTCTTCCTCAGGATTTTTAATGACCCTTTCGGGTTATGTTCCTGATCTTATTGAACAGGATTTTAGCAAACTTTTGCATAATGCTTTGGGTTATGCAGGTCTCGGTAAAAATGATATTTCACATTGGTGTATTCATCCTGGTGGCAAAAGAATTCTTACTTCAATTGAAAAGAGCATAAATATAACTGCAGATGACCTGCAATATTCTTACAGCGTTTTAAAAAATTATGGCAACATGTCGTCCCCAACAATTTTATTTGTATTAAAAGAAATCATGGATTCTTTAAAAAATAAAAAAGAAAAGAAAACAAATATCTTCGGAGCCGCTTTCGGGCCAGGACTTACATTGGAGACATTTATCTTATCTGATGATTGATTACAGCCATCGTTCACACAAAAAAGAATTTCTTGACAGCATCGATATTCCGTTTAAGGATATTGCTGAAAATATGAGAGAGCTTGATTATATCAATACCAACCTTGGCGGCCATTTAATAACTGTCAAAGGGTTTAAAAAACTTGTCGGGAACAAAAAAAAAATTACGGTATGTGAAATTGGTTGTGGTGGCGGTGACAACCTTCATGCACTTGCCGGGTTTTGTAACAAAAATAAAATTGAAGTAAAGTTCACCGGTGTTGATATCAATGCTGAATGTATCGCCTTTGCAAAAAAAACATCACTAATTGATGATGTAAATTTTATTGTGTCAGATTACAAACTTGTAAACTTTGCCAACAAACCGGATATTATTTTTTCTTCTCTTTTTTGCCATCACTTCACTGATGATGAGCTTGTAGAAATGTTGCAATGGATGAAATATCACGCAGCAGTTGGGTTTTTTATTAATGACTTGCACCGCCATCCCGTGGCATATAATTTTATAAAATATGCTGTAAAATTTTTTTCAAAATCATACCTCGTAAAAAATGATGCACCGCTTTCTGTGCTAAGAGGATTTAGAAAAAATGAGTGGCAAAAGATTTTTACAAGAGCAAAAATCAGCGATTATAATATTGAATGGAAATGGGCTTTCAGATATTTGATAAACAGCCCCTAACCCCGAAGGGGAAAATATAACCACCTAATATTTTGTGCGGGAAGTATATAAATCAATCTGTTTTTGCATTAAATATGAATAAAAATTAAGCATAAAAAATTGACCAATTTCACAACAAATAAAACTGTAGAGATTAGTTCAAATAAGTTTGATGTTGGCATAATTGGTGGCGGACTTGCCGGACTTTCGCTTTCAATTTTGCTTGCACAAGCAGGTTATAAAATTATTTTATTTGAAAAAGAAAAATATCCATTTCACCGTGTATGTGGCGAATACATTAGTCTTGAAAGCTGGAAGTTTATTGAAAGTTTGGGTCTTAAGCTTACTGAATTTAATTTGCCGGTGATAAAAAAATTAATTGTTTCTGCACCCAATGGAAAGTTCATAAAAGCGAATCTTGATCTTGGGGGATTTGGTATAAGCAGATTTTTCATAGATAATGAATTGAAAAAAATTGCAGCAGATCAGGGCGTAACGGTATTTGAAGAAACCAAAGTAAGCGATGTGGTTTATAAAAATGATTCGTTTACTGTTATTTATAATAGTGGTAAAATTTCATGTTCCGTTATATGTGGGAGTTTTGGAAAACGAAGCAACCTGGATGTAAAATGGACAAGAGACTTTATAAAACAAAAACACGGTAAACTCAATAATTATATTGGTGTAAAATACCATATTAAAACACCTTTTCCTTTTGATGCAATTGCATTGCATAATTTTAAAAATGGTTATTGCGGCATTTCTAAAGTTGAAGGTGATAAATATTGCCTGTGTTATTTAACTACTGCACAAAACCTGAAAAAAAATAATAATTCCATTAAAGAGATGGAACAAAACATCTTATATAAAAATCCTTTTCTCAAAAAACTCTTTTCTGAATCAGAATTTCTTTTTCCCGAACCGATAACTATTTCTCAAATAAGCTTTGATAAAAAATTTCAGGTGGAAAATCATATTCTCATGACAGGAGATGCAGCAGGAATGATAACTCCGCTTTGCGGTAATGGAATGAGTATGGCCCTTCATTCTTCAAAAATCGCCTTTGAATCTGTTAAGTCTTTTTTGAATAAAAACATTACAAGAGATGAAATGGAAAAGCAATATGCACACCAGTGGAAAATGAATTTTGAAAGAAGATTACATGCAGGCCGTATGATTCAGAAATTGTTTGGAAAAGAGTTTATAACTAACCGTTTTATTGGATTGATAAAACATTTTCCATTTCTTATTAATAGTATGGTGAAGGCAACACATGGGAAAGAGTTTTAGTAATTTTGCAATCGGATGGACCAACATTCAATCATATTATTTGACGGTGTTTGCAATCTTTGTAATGCTGCAGTACAATTTGTAATCAGGCGGGATAATACAAATCATTTTCTTTTTGCTTCTTTACAATCGGAAGAAGGAAAAAAAATATTAACTGGGAATAATCTCCCGGTAAGTGAAATGAACTCTTTTATTCTTCTTGAAAATGGAAAAGTTTATGACCGCTCTACAGCAGCTTTAAAAGTTGTTAGGAAATTAAAAGGATTGTGGAGATTTCTCTATGGCTTTATTATAGTTCCGAAATTTATGAGAGATGCCATTTACCAGGTGGTTTCTAAAAACAGGTATCAATGGTTTGGCAAAAAGGATGAATGCATGATTCCAACTCCTGACCTAATTGCAAGATTTTTAAATTGAGTAATATCATGATAAATAAAAAAACATTGGTATTGGGAGCTTCGTCTAACCCTTCCCGTTATAGTTATCTGGCAGTCAATTCTCTTCAGGCAAAAGGGTACGAAGTAATAGCTATTGGTAAACGTGAAGGTAAAGTTGGGCAGGTACAAGTTGAGATTAAAGAAAAAAATATTGATGACCTGGATACAGTCACACTTTACCTGAATGCGGGTAATCAGAAACAATATTATAATTACATATTCTCGCTGCATCCAAAGCGGATTATTTTTAATCCCGGAGCTGAAAATGAGGAACTTTATTCGATGGCGAAGGATAAGGGGATATTTTCGCAGGAAGCTTGTACGTTGGTTTTACTGAGTACAGGCCAGTATTAATACTCTGTTTCCGAGTACTTTTTCTCATATTGATATTAATTGGAATTTTTTTCAGGCTTAGTATAATTTTTATACTCAGGTATCGTTTAATTATCGTCCGATACAATTGAAAACTGAATTCCAGGCTATGAAAAACATTTGCAAAGTGTTTATGTTATGCATAATACTTATCGCTGCTTACCATACAAACGCACAGGTTAATACAACTCCAAGACCATATTTATTTAATAATTTTTCGGCATATATTCCGACGGTAATTACCGAATTAGACAAGGTATTTCTTAGCACCGAAGGTTCTTCAATACAACTTAATTTTGCCAATAATTTTTCTTTCACCGGAACTGTTTTCTCATCTGTTCAACGATACAGCAATCTTTCGAGTGTTATAATTAAGCTACCGGCATTACACAACTCATTGCTGTCAATTTCAAAAAGAATTAATGATGATCGTACTATCACTTACGTTGGCCGTATTATTAATGAACAATATGCTGATGGGTATGAATTGAAAAAAGACAATTCCGGAAACTACAGTTTTGATAAAATAAAAACGGAAGACCTTATACAGGATTTTTAATAAATACATAACCTTATAGAATTTTCCAGATGTATCCTAAACCGAAGTAATGAAAAAAATCCTGGGCATTATTTTACCTTTAATTGCGCTGCTTTCTTTTAAAGCCAGTTGTATTCCTGCTCTAAGTAGTTTACCAACAGCACAAGCAACTATTTTCTTAGACTTTGATGGTCAACATGTGCAGGCATCTTCATGGAATGGCGGCAACCCTTTAAATTGTTCACCTTCAGGATTGAGTGATGCACAAATCACAGAAATTTTTAATCGTGTATCTGAGGATTACAGGCCGTTCAATATCAACATTACTACAGACTCTGTTAAATTTTTAGCAGCGCCTCTTACAAAAAGAATAAGAATAATAATTACGCCTACCAGCGGCTGGTACACTGGTGTTGGTGGTGTTTCATACACCGGTTCATTTACATGGGGCGATGATACGCCAGGCTTTGTTTTTCCAGACAGGCTTGGTCCCAATAATGCAAAGATGGTAGCAGAATGTTGTACTCATGAAAGCGGACATACTGTTGGTCTTTCTCACCAGGCAAAATATAATAGCTCCTGCACCTTACTGGCAAATTATAATGATGGAACAGGAACAGGCGAAACTGGCTGGGCACCGGTTATGGGAAATAGCTATTACAAAAATTTTTCCGGGTGGAGTAATGGTCCTACTCCCAGCGGTTGTACAGCAGATCAGGACAATTTATCTATTATTACTTCATTAAATGGATTTAACTATAGAGCTGATGATCATAGCGATGATCCAAATGTAAATCCAACAACAGTAACTATAAATAATTCTCTATTTTCTAATAATGGTATCATTACAACTAATTATGATAAAGATGTTTTCAAATTTAATCTTGCAAAGTCCGGCACACTGCATCTTGATGCAAAACCTTATTCGGTAGGATTAAACAATGATGGGGCAGACCTCGATATAAAATTAGAATTGCTTGACTCGGCTTTGCAGGTAGTACACGTTTACGATCCGGTTGATATTTTGAATATAGCAACCGACACTATATTAACTTCCGGAGTTTATTATATAATTGTTGAAGGAGCTGGTAATAACAATACTTCTAACTATGGTAGTCTGGGTTCTTATACCATTTCAGGAACGTTTTTACCTTTATCTGTTACACCGATAAGGCAGGTATTATTAACAGGTAAAACTGATAAAGACAAACACATACTGAACTGGAATATTATTGCAGATGAGCCCCTAAGCAGCCTGGTGCTTGAAAGTTCAGCCAACGGTACAACTTTCACAAGACTTATTACGTTAGCTCAGGGTTCACAGAACTATAGTTATATACCTTTTATAAAGGAAAATATTTACTATCGTCTCAAAGCCGTTTCAATAACCGACCAGACGGTTTATTCAAATGTACTTTCATTAAAAGCAAACAGTAACTCCCAAAAATTATTTACAGTTTCTACAATAGTTCACAATGAGGTTACTATAAATGCTCAGGAGAATTATGAATATAAGTTAGCAGATCTGAATGGAAGAATTATACAGGGAGGAAAAGGAAAATCAGGAATCAATACTATCAATATAAATAACAACCCTAACGGAATTTATCTTATTCAGTTAATAAGTAAAAATCAAAGTGCTACAGAAAGAATTGTAAAACTGTAAGGTAGATTCATGTGTAAGTTAAGGGTCAGCG
>JBDTYU010000041.1:0-3856 GCA_040005535.1 Ginsengibacter sp.
TCAACAACAATTTTCAAATTTCCCGCATCATCTGTGGTTATATTATTTTTTTGAAAGGATGATTGTATGGTGAAGTTTCCAACAGCACCTTTAAAATCCAAAGGCTTATTCTCATCGGGCAACGGCTTAACAGTTATCTCCACAGCTTTACTTTGCAACGTAACGTGCTGTTCAATTACAGCACTTTGCGGAGATGTGGCATCGGCAAAATTCTGTAACATATCATAAAACATATCGCCTCTTTGTGCGCCTGCATATTCTGATTTTATAAATGTTACTTTATTATCGGCTACAACGGGATCAAGTCTTATTGTTCCCGGTTGCAAAGGATATAGTTGCACTTTACGGAGTGTGTAAACATTATACTCACGTCCATTATTTTTTTCAACTCCTGAAGAATTATTATTGTTTATTTGCAGCTCACTAACAGAAAATCCATTGAACGATGGTGCGTTCGTAACAGTAGATTCGGACCTTAACCTGGTGTACAATTTATAAGATGCAATGATGGGTTCACCAACAAAACAACCTGTCTTACTTACATCCAATTTCACAAAAAGATTTTTTTGCACTTTATCATTTATATTCTCCCCTTTCTTTAAAATATAATCATCAAACCTGTGCACAGAAGGTTCAATCGGAAAATCTAAGTTCATATTTCCAAAAGGAGATAAAGAATTTGCAGGACTATTTCCCCCGGAAGGGGATGAAGCATTCGTCACTTCAATGTTTACCGGTTTGCTGTGAAACTCTTTGCCATCAGCTTTTGCTGTAGCTGGTGCAATTGTGAAGGTACCTGCAGCATTCGGCTTTAAAAAATAACTGATAGAAACATACTGATCAACTTTACCATTAATATTACTCATGCCGCTTTCCTGGTTAGGTCCGCTTACAACAGAAAAATTTTTAAAAGATGGGGGAATGATGGTTTCTACACTGGAGGCATTATCGATCTTGAACTGTACCTGTAAATAATCGTTTTTACCAATTTTTTTTTGAGGGCATACTGTTGTAAAACTTGCCTGGGCAAATGAAGTTTCATAAGGGCCAAGGGCAATATAAAAAACCAAAATAAAAAAGAGTTTGGTCAATGCTTTTTGTAAAAATTTAATCATACTCACAGTAAATAATCTAAACAACAAAATTACTATTTAATGAAAAGAACAGAAGTTAAAAAAGTAAGCTGTTGTTAAAATAAATTTAAATAGCTCTCAGGGAAGATCTCCCTGCTGCGGCCTGATAATAATGTCTTCAACACAAGCTTGCGGAGAAAGTAATGAAGCTGCATAAATTATTTCCGCAATATCATTTACTTCCATGATCCTTGTTGGCTCAATGCCACTCCCTTCCCATGAAGCGGTGTAAACTGCGCCTGGGTATACTGTAGTTACTTTAATGTTATAAGGCATCAGTTCCTCCCGTAAATTTCTACTGAAACCCATTAATGCATGTTTGCTAATACTATAAGAGCCGCCGTTACTGTATGCTTTTAATGAAGCAATGGAGCACATATTAAAAATATGACCGGCCTTATTCTTCATCATTAATGGAAGTACTGCTCTTGTTATATAATAGGCGCTGTATAAATTTAGTGCTATCATTTTTTCCAGTGTACCTTCCTCTTCATTATAAATATTTCCGGGTAAAAACTGCCCGGCATTATTAATCAATATATCGGGTGTAATTTTTTGTGCTGATAACCAGTCTGCGAATTTATCTGCTGAAGTTTTATCACTAAGATCGGCTGCAAAGTATTCTACAACTACATTGCTATTTTTTTCTTTGATTTCCTTTGCAGTATTTGCCAGTTCATTTTCATTTCGTGCACATATAAAAATGTTATTTTTCTCCATCGCAAATTTTAATGCCAACGCCTTTCCTATACCTTTGCTTGCACCTGTTATTACAATATTCATAATTTTATTTTCTTGAATTATACCAATGACACTATAACAAATCTAAACAATCCGTGAATCCTGCTACCCTAAAATATCGCCACCTGTTTTTCGATCTTGACCACACTTTATGGGATTTTGATAGCAATGCAAAAGAATCGATGGATGAGCTTTACCATATGTTTGAGCTGGAATCAAAACTTATTACGCCCTTTGAACTTTTTTTCACAACTTACTTAAAACATAATAACATTTTATGGGAACGCTATGAAAAGGGCTTTATTAGCAGTGAGGAACTAAAATGGAAACGCATGTGGCGTACCCTGCTTGATTTTAAAATTGGTGATGAGATTCTTGCAAAGGAAATGAGTGCCAGATTCCTGGAAGTACTTCCAACGAAAAAAAAAGTCTTTGACTATACATTTGAGATATTGGATTATTTAACGAAAAAAGGATATTCAATTCATCTTATCACCAATGGTTTTGAAAAAACACAATGGAGTAAATTGAATAATTCAAACCTGGCGAAATATTTTACCCATGTTATCACTTCTGAGATGTCAAACTCTATGAAACCTCAAAAGGAAATTTTTGAATATGCTTTAAAAAAAACAAATGGAAATATCGGGGAATGTATAATGATAGGTGATAATCCCGGTGCAGATATACAAGGCGCTATTAATGCAGGAATGGATACTATTTTTGTAAATCACATTAATGCTGATTGTTCACTAAAGCCAACTCACACCATTTATCATTTAAAAGAACTGGAATCTATATTATAAAAAAGGTCGTATCAAAACAAGGTAATAGTCTTATGACAATCATTTGCGTTTCTGATACGACCCTGTAAATTTTTTTAAACAGAATTACATTTCAGCAGTTTTGCTCTTGTCTTTTTTACAAGTGCCACCTTTTTTACAACAAGCTTTTTTTGTAGTTTTCTTTTTGCCTCCACCCTCATGGGCGAATGCTGCACCGGTAAACAGGAACGCAGCCATAGCAAGCATACAGATTTTTTTCATAATAAATTTTTTTTAGAATTATATGTAAATATAGTCTATGAATTTGACCAAGTTATTTTCGATGGAAAATTAACACTGCCTGTTATTTAGATAGACCCTTTGAATTTTATAATTGAAAAAAAATTACATTAAAAATTCGTTTTTAACTTCTTCCCGAGCTTCAACCGGCCCAGCCATATTAATAGTAGCCAAAACAGTTATACCTCCTATAACAGCCTGATTAAGATTTACGTTCAACTCCGTGCCTATTGGTAACAGCACATCTACACGGCTTCCAAATTTTATAAATCCCATTTCAGCTCCCTGTTCAACGACCTGACCCACTTTAAGATAATTCACAATACGCTTGGCAACTGCACCTGCAATTTGCTTTACCATAATTTGAGCGCTGTCGCTTTTTATTACAACACAGTGTCTCTCATTTTCAACGGAAGATTTCGGATGCCAGGCAACCAGATATTTTCCTTTATGATATTTACTGTACTCGACTTCTCCTGTCATCGGTATCCTGTTGATGTGTACATTAGCAGGGCTCATAAATATTGAAACCTGTAATCGCTTATCATGAAAGTATTCAACATCTGTTATCTCTTCTATCACCACAACTTTCCCATCAGCCGGGCATATTACCTGGTGATTAGCAACCGTACAATTTCTTTTAGGAGAACGAAAGAATGAAATAATAAAAAGTAACAGTAAAAGACTTACACCAAAAACTATAATTGCAACCACGGGCATTGAGGCGCTGAAGAAATAAAAGAAAATAATATTAACGGCGCCGAAAACAAGTGCACTCAATGCAATGGATTTATAGCCTTCTTTATGAATGTTCATTCACTAAGTTTAACTACAAATATAAAAAAGTGAGAGGTAAGAAGAACGCATTTTATTTTGTTCCTCATAAAAATAAAAAGTAATATAAAGCAACAAAAGGCG
>JBDTYU010000042.1:0-8503 GCA_040005535.1 Ginsengibacter sp.
CTATATAACGAAATTGCTTAGTGATAATATTGCCTTTCAGGAATTTTAAAAATTCTTCCCTGCTGAAATTTATTGAATGCAGCATATTCCTCTGCATGTGTACTTATCCAGCTTTGGTAATTAGCCAGGTTTTGAGTGGCTCCAAAAATCCATTGATTGTATGCAGGAAATAAGCCTTCTTCTAAAAATTGTTGCTGCTGTTCAAAAAGCCTGAAAGGGAACTTTATTGCATAAGCCTGATCCCAGTCAAGAATAAATCTTGTTCTCAGCATAGTAAGTGTTTCCGAATTTAATCCGTTTATAACTACGTTGTTTTGTTTATTCATTGTGGTTAAATAACCCATCTCAAAATTATTTTTATCTTTTGCATTTGACAACAGGTCAGGTTCGGCAAAAAGTTTTTTATATCCATCTAGTAAAATATTTTTTATTTCTGCAGTACGGGATGTAAATGATTCAATATTTATAAAAATTTCACCGTAAATAAGGCACCAGATTTTATCTGTGGTGAGAAAATAATACTTGCTTGCATTATAATAATTGCCTCCATAAGATGGATCCTGTTCAATGCCTTTTTCCCATTGTTTTATTGCGCTAAAATCTTGTTTACTCCAAAGCATTTCTCCATAGTCATTGTATAAACCACCGCTTTTTGGGAAATTTTTAATTCCTTTTTTATATAATTTTTCAGCATCTTTTTGTTGTCCCGTAGCCCTGTAAATTGTACCACCTATCTGGTAAGTTTGGTCATCAGCATTATTTTTTTCCAATAAAGGCTTGATGGTTTCCAGCGCTTTTTCATTTTCCTTTTGGAGGTAATAATCATAAGCAAGGTCTTTAGCAATTTCTATATTATCCGGCGCCTGGCTGAGTGCCCTTATTAAGATGAGAGAAGCATTGGCGTAATCACCCTGCCGCATAAACACTTTTGCATTTTCATGAAGTTTTTCTACATCTTCAGGTTGAGAGAATACAAATAGTGACAAAATACAAAAAGAGAAAATCAGCAGAATTTTTTTCATTGGGTAAAGATAAAAAATAGTTCACGCCTTAATATCCATCAAATAAGAAATTATAGTGCGCTGCCAATTATGTTGTTCAGAAAATAAGGTGTGTAAGTAATCCATCTCTTAATTTAGGCTCGAACCAAGTACTTTTTGGAGGCATTATATTGCCCCCATCTGCAATGTCAAATAGTTGCTGAATACTTACAGGATAAAAACTGAAAGCTACCGCCATCTCCTTGCTGTTAACTTTTTTTTCCAGCTCTTTAAGACCTCGGACGCCTCCGACAAAATCAATTCTTTTATCAGTACGCTGGTCCTTAATTCCCAATATGGGCTCAAGCAAATTATTCTGCAATATTGTAATATCAAGTATCCCAACCGCATCGGTTGAATAAGTGCCATCAATTGCAGTCAACCTATACCATTTTCCATCAAGATACATCCCAAAATTATGTGTGTCTGCAGGTGAGTACGCTTCTTTTAAATTTTCTATAGAAAAATTTTTATTGATCCTGTCTAAAAATTCTTTTACAGATAAATCATTTAAATCTGTTACCACCCTGTTATAATCCATAATATGCAGTTGATGAGCAGGAAACAATGTCGTAAGAAAATATCCAGCCTCTTCACTATCAGCGAGAAGATATTTTACTTTAGCCGCAGAAGCAGCACGGTGATGACCATCGGCAATATATGTACAAGGCACTTTTGTCTTAAATATTTTTGTAATCCTTTCGATTAATTTTTCATCACTAATAACCCATACAGTATGCTGAACACTATCTTCTGCAAGGAAATTATAAACCGGGCTTTTTTCAATTTTCCATTTTTCAATAATTATATTAAGCTCATCCACATCTTTGAAAGCAAGAAACACATTACCCGTATGTGCCCCCGTTGTTTTAATATGAGTAATGCGATCCTCTTCTTTTTCAGGTGTGGTAAATTCATGTTTTTTTATGAGCCCCTCTTCATAATCCTTTACAGAACTGCAGCACACAAGACCGGTTTGGCTTTTATCATTCATCATTAATTTATAAATATAATAGCAAGGTTTGCTTTCACTAAAAAGAACAGGCCGGCTTATAAACGCATCAAGATTTTCTTTTGCTTTTGTATAAACTTCGTTACTATGGATATCAATGTTTGCAGGTAGATCAATTTCACTTTTTGTAATATGCAAAAATGAAAATGGATTTCCTTCTGCTTCTATTTTAGCTTCTTTACTGCTCAATACATCATACGGGCGTGATGCTACTTGTTTTGCGAATTGTGCCTCGGGTCTTAATGCTTTGAATGGAGAAATAGAAATCATGTGTATAGAGTGTGGCCTTAAGGATTAATAATTTTGCAAGGGGTGCAAATATAAACAATCATATTGTAAAGATTTTTAAGCCATTTATATAAATTTTTTCTCAAAATTATTCATTACATCAATAAGATACATAACGCTGCTTATTGGCATTGCATTATAGATAGATGCCCTGAAACCACCTACAGA
This sequence comes from Ginsengibacter sp., assembly GCA_040005535.1. Classification (GTDB taxonomy): domain Bacteria; phylum Bacteroidota; class Bacteroidia; order Chitinophagales; family Chitinophagaceae; genus Ginsengibacter. The sequence continues at coordinate 2,509 of JBDTYU010000042.1, forward strand.
CCTGTGACCATTGATTCCATAAATGCCATGTTGCTCTGCAAACTCAAGAAATTGTTTTTCCATGCTCGAATCATTCATAACAAAGCACACATTCATTTTACTCCTATCTTCTTTTATTGCCGTTGATCTATAAAGAGAACTTTTATCAATAGCATTATAAAGCACTTCAGCCTTTTCATTATTTAATTTTTCAATTGCGTCTATGCCTCCCAGTTGCTTAAGCCATCGTAGCGTAAGCATGGACACATATACAGCAAATACCGGTGGCGTATTAATCATGCTGCCTTCTTTTATATGATTGCGATAATCCATAATTGTTGGCAAGGCACGCTTTACTTTACCCAATATATTTTTATTAACTACTACAAGATTTACTCCTGCAGGTCCCATATTTTTTTGAGCCCCGGCATATATAAGCCCGAATGAATTAAAATCCCTTTGCCTGCTGAAAATGTCGCTGCACATATCTGCTACCAATGGTATGCTTACATCAGGGATGGTTTGCCATTGTGTACCATAAATAGTATTGTTGGTAGTAATATGAAAATATTTTGCATCATTAGGTATGGCAAAATCCTTTGGAATAAAATTGTATCCTGCATCTTTTGAACCGCAAACCGTTTCCACATTCCCAAAAAGTTTTGCCTCTTTAATTGCTTTGGAACTCCAAACTCCTGTATCCGCATACGCTGCGGTTTCTTTTTCATTTAGAAGATTCATGGGTACCTGCATAAATTGTGTTGATGCACCGCCATGCAAAAACAAAACTTCATGATCATTGTCAAGATTCATTAGCTCTTTCACCAATGACATACATTCTTCCATTATTGCTTCGAAATCTTTAGTGCGGTGGCCAATTTCCAGAATGGATAAGCCAGTATCATTAAAATTCAATATTGCCCTGGATGCTTCTTCAAAAACAATTTTTGGAAGAATGGAAGGACCTCCGTTAAAATTATAGACCAGCTTATTTTTTATAACAATGTCCTGTGTAATTGCGCTCATGAATAAAAAATTAGGCTGCAAATTTAAGAAAATATGATTTAGTATTAGCTGCCAGTTAAAAGTTTACAAGTCTATAATTAAATTCTCTTTTACTTGTCACTCATAACTTATCACTTATTACTCTTCGGCTCTTCCTTTTATTTTACTACTCTTCCATTTTGAATTAAGCTCCTCAAACCCTTTGAGATCGGCTTCAGAAAATGACTGGGAAACTAAGCTTGTAAGATCGGGCTGGCCGGCATTTACCCATGCTGTATACCAGAAAGATGCAACTGCAATAATGGATTGCCTCATTCGTCGCTCTATCATTCCATTTAATTTTTTATTGTATGCAATAGTATAAGCAGAAGAATATTGACGGACAATAATATTATTTCTTTTTTCAAACGCATATTTTTTATCTCCGGGAAATTGATGCGATAATTCTTTTTCAAAAGTTAAAACAGAATCGGCTGCATGGCCACTTTCCAATACCCTGTTCCAAATGAAAACGCCTGGATTTTTTATGTACTCTGCTTTACCAATAAAAAAATCAAATTGTTTATCGGCCAGTAATTCTGGTACCCGGCTTTCCCAAAATGCATGAATACCTTTTTGATTTGTTAGTTGTCCGTTATGATTGGTGCTTGCATGTAAAGGCACATGTGCATCCGCAATGTAATGTCCTATCTCAGCACTATTTTTCATTATTAAAGAAAAATTTTTTTCTTTAAATGCAATTGTCAGCCGGTTCAGCATTATTTGTATATGCCAGGGTACAATTCCATTGGCTGTTAAAGAATCTTCACCAAACTTTTCAACAGCATCTTTCCAGTTATGGGGCAGTTCAGTGTAAGGATATTTTCCGTAATGATCAATATCTATATAATGCCTCGGTCCTTCGGCAGTTACCGCATACCTTCTTTTGTCAGGGTCAACGGCATGTTCACTTAAAAATTCAATATTAGGTTTATACAAAACAAGCATTTTCGGGGGCAATAAAAAAACAGCATAATAATTTATTTTTTTATGCGCAAAAAATCCCCAGCAATAACATTCAGTAAAGAGTGCAAGCAAACTGATAACGAGCAGAATTTTTTTCAATAATCCTGATTAATATTAATGAGAAATGGGTTAAGACAAAGGGTCATTCGAAGATTCATTAATTGTTTCAGTAACACCACCGCTTACTGCAAACTTCATGGATTGTGCGGCGCTGATGTTTGTAATTGGTTTCACTTTTTCCTTGGGAACAATATAAACATTTCCTGCTACTGAGTAAGCCATAGGCAGGTAAACAGCAACATAATTTTCCATGCCGAAACTGCTCATATCTTCCTGTGTGATGAAACCCACACGCCATATATCTTTATCATCAACATTAGCCATTACACTTTTTGTAAATTTTTTTTTATTTCCTGCAAACGCTTCAAAAAAATCTCTTATAAATGAATAAAAAAGTTTTACACCCGGAGTTCTTTCCAGGTATTTATCCATAACCGATAAGATGCGGCTCATAACAAAAAAAGAACTTAAGTACCCCGTAAGAACAATGAAAACGATGATGATGATAAAACCTATGCCTGGAATATTTATTACGGGACGAAGGATGTTATCAATCTTATCAAAAATTACATATATAAAATAAATAGTGATGGAAATTGGGCCAAGTATTAATAATCCCTGTAAAAAATATTGTATTATTTTTTGATAACGCACTGACTTTTGCATAGGGCTATAAATTTATTTAAAGATAAGTTTTGTACCGCTCATCCTGAAAATATAAGGTTTAATAAAAAAATAATGTGGAAACTTTGGTAACATAAAAAGTTTCCATAGTTTTGCGCCTTCGATGGAAATAAAAGATAGAATAAAACAAAAAGCTGATGAACTATACCGGAGGTATGGAATAAAATCTGTTACAATGGATGAAATTGCTTCTCAGCTCGGGGTTTCAAAAAAAACAATTTATCATTCGTTCTCTGATAAAAATGAACTTGTTGATGCGGTAATTGTTGACATGCTTAATTATAATATGGAATGCTGTCAAAGCGACCAAAAGAAATCGCAAAATGCAATTCACGAAGTTTATTTAGTGATGGAAATGTTGCAAACTATGTTTGAGAATCTCAATCCTTCCATATTATTTGATATGGAAAGAAATCACCCGGCAACATTCGAAAAATTCAGGCAACATAAATACAAATATCTTTTCCAGGTGGTTAAAGATAATATTGAAAGAGGGAAGAAGGAAGAATTATACAGGCTTGAAATAAATACAGATGTTGTTGCCAAGATAAGATTGGAAACGATGCTGCTGCCATTTAATGAAGATATTTTTCCCAAAAATAAATATAGCCTGGTTTTTCTCGAGCAACAATTAATAGAATACCATTTATTTGGCCTTGTAACTCTAAAAGGATATAAGCTTATTACAAAATACCAAAAAGAAAGATTAAATAAAACTGAAGTATAATGAAAACAAGAAGAATTACTGCGCTCATTTCCGGTCTTTTACTAAGCAGTATAAGTTTTATCTCAAATGCCCAGACAGGAAGCCAATCACAAACAAACACATTGAGTGTAAAAGAAGCAGTAGATTATGCTTTAAAGAATGCAGTACAGGTAAAAAATGCATTGATTGATATTAAACTTCAGCGACAGCAAAATAGAGAAGTAACAGCTTCGGCTTTCCCGCAAATCACAGGGAGTGGAAGCGTTAATTATAATCCAAATGTAAGTGTGCAAACCTTTCCCAACTTTATTGCGGCGGGAACTTATGGTGTACTGGTTGCAAATAATATAAAAGATGGAAGTGGAAATCCTATTACTACGCCTTCAGATTTTGGAGTGATCAATGCGGCTTTCGGATCAAAATATTCTGTAGCAGGAGGAGTTGATTTAAACCAGCTTTTATTTGACGGGCAGGTTTTTGTAGGCTTACTTGCCAGAAAGACATTGATTCAAAGCGCTGAACTAACCGCTGATGTGACCAAAGAGCAGATTAAAACTAATGTTTATAAAATCTATTACCAGCTAGCGGTAGGAAAAAGACAAATCACAACTATTGACACGAATATTGTTAACTATGAAAAATTGCTTCATGATACTAAAATCATTTTTCAAAATGGATTTGCAGAAAAACTCGACGTTGATAAAGTACAGGTACAATTAAGCAATCTTCAAACACAAAAATTAAAAGCCCAAAGCCAGATTGATGCAGGTTTAGCCGGTCTTAAATTTCTGATAAACATGCCGCAGAAAGACAGCCTGATTCTTACAGATACTTTATCTGATGAAGAATTAAAATCCAATATTCTTAATGAAGATTACAGCTATACTGACAGGAAGGAGTATCAATTACTGGAAAATTCTGTACTGCTTGGAAAGTACAATGTAAAAAGATACCAGCTTAGTAAGATACCAACTCTTTCGCTCGCTGCTAACTATAGCAAAAGTGCACAACGGCAACAGTTTGATTTTTTCAAAGGCCCCTATTTTACTTCTTCGTTTATAGCACTCAGGTTAAACGTCCCTATTTTCGATGGGGGCGCAAGAAATGCAAGAATAGCTTCTGCAAGACTTAATGTTTTAAAAACAAATAATAACCTTTTTAATTTAAAAGAATCAATCGATAATGATATTACTCAATCGAGAATTAATATGAAAACTGCTTTGTACACGCTCGATAATCAAAAGCAAAATATTGAGCTTGCTCAACAGGTGTACAATACAACCAAGTTAAAATATGACCAGGGCCTCGGGAGTAACCAGGAAATCAACCAGGCACAAACCGACCTGGTAACTGCGCAGAACAATTATTACGGTTCCCTCTATGATGCAGTAATTGCAAAAATTGATTTCTTAAGAGCTGCCGGTAAACTTTAAAAAAAAAATAAAATCTCAAATCATTTAATTCAAAATAAAATGCAAAAAATAATAAGACTTAGCCTGGTTATAGTTTTTCTGGGAATGTTATCATCATGTGGCAATACCAGTAAGAAAGAAAAGGAAGGTGCATTGAACGACAAAAAAGTTGAGCTACAAAAACTCAAAACTGAAAAAGACAAGCTGGATGTAAAAATTGGTGCTCTTGAAAAAGATATTGCAAAAACAGATACAGCTGCTGGAGTTAAGGAAAAACCAAAGCTTGTAGCATTGGCTCCTGTTACCTTGCAGGACTTTAAACATTACCTTGACTTGCAGGGAATAGTTGACTCTAAAAGTATTTCTTACATAACCCCAAGAAACCAGGGTGGACAAATAAGAGCCATTTTTGTAAAACAAGGCGACCAGGTGCATAAAGGGCAGTTGATTTTAAAACTCGATAATGCTGTAGCCAGTGAAAATGTGAATGCAATCCGCCAGCAATCAGGTAGCCTGAAAGCACAACTTGATTTAGCAAAGTCCGTTTATGCAAGACAAAAAAATCTTTGGGACCAGCATATTGGAACTGAAGTACAATTGCTCCAGGCAAAAACAAATGTTGAATCGTTAGAGAATCAATTGAAAGCCATACAGGCAAACGTAAATACGGCCCAGGCTACTGCAAATCAAAGTAACGTTTACAGCGATGTTAACGGGATAGTAGATGATATAACGGCGCATGTTGGTGAAACTTTTACTGGCAATCCTCAGCAAGGGGGCTATATAAAAATTATAAATAAAAGTGACTTAAAAATTACTACAACGGTTCCTGAAAATTATGCATCAAAAATTACGAAAGGAACAGCTGTAGAAATTCAAATTCCTGACATAAGTAAATCTTTCAGCAGCACCATTTCATTTATCAGCCAATCAGTAGGTACTAATTCAAGAGGCCTTACCGCTGAAGCTAAAGTACCTGCCGGTATGAATTTACGGCCTAACCAGGTTGCTTTGGTAAGAATACTCGATTATACTGCAGCCAAAACAACTGTAATAAATGTAAACACATTGCAAAATGATGAAGAAGGAAAATTTGTATTAGTTGCTTCAAAGGAAGGTGACAAATTAATTGCGAGAAAACGCA
>JBDTYU010000043.1:0-7179 GCA_040005535.1 Ginsengibacter sp.
TCCAGAATATTTTCCCTGTTCTGCATAAAAATAGGGGCCCATGTAGCCGGGTTACTTTTTGCCAAACGCACTGTGCTTTCAAAACCACCACCTGCCAATTCAAAAATCGCATTTTCTTCTTTTTCTTTTTCAAGCACAGTATTGGCCAGTGCAAAAGAAGTGATGTGAGATATATGGCTTACATAAGCAGCATGTGTATCATGACTTTCAGCATCCATATACGTAATGTGCATACCAAACTCTTTATAAATATTTTCTACTAAAGTAACCGCATCAGCATCACTTTTCTCTTTTTCACATATCACACAAGCTCTGCCTTCAAAAGCACCTTTCACAGCGGCTTGCGGCCCGCTGTATTCCGTACCCCACATAGGGTGCGTTGCAACAAACCGTTTCCGCATGGGATGATTGCCCAAAGCTTTACACAGTGCATATTTAGTAGAACCGGCATCTGCAATAATTTGTTTGTCATTTATTAAATCCATTATTTCTTTCACCACCGGGATAGTAACATCGACCGGAATGGCTACATAAATAAAATCACTTTGCTTTACAGCTTCTTCTAATGGCATTGCCTCGTCTATTATGCCGAGTTCTTTTGCTTTATCTAAACTTGCACGGGTTTTACTTACACCAATAATTTTTTTTGCATATCCTTTTTCTTTTAAGGCCAAAGCAAATGAGCCACTGATTAAACCAACTCCTACTATGGTAATAATAGACTCAGCCGCCTCTAAATCTTCTCCGAAGGAGGAGACTTTTGGAGACTTAATAATTTGGTCTGTTTTCATTTTATAACTTTCAATTCTCTTTTTTCATCACTTTTTTCAACTTTCAACTCTTTTACTCTTAGCAACTCTTAGCATCGCCTCTTCAATTTTTTCTTCAGTAGTGCATAAGCTAACTCTAACATACCCATCTCCTGCATTTCCAAAAATTCCACCCGGAGTTATAAAAACATTTGAGTCACGCAATACTTTATCACTTAATGTATATCCATCTTTATAATTTGAAGGAACAGAAGCCCACACAAACATACCAGCCTGGCTTTTTGTAAATGCACAGTTGAGCGATTGCAATAATTCAAAAACTTTTTCTCTGCGTTTTTTATAAACAGAATTTAATTCATCAAACCATTCCTGCTCCAGTTCCAAAGCCTTTGCTGCGGCTAACTGTACGGGCAAAAACATTCCACTATCCATATTACTTTTAAAACGAAGCACTTCATCAATTCTTTCTTTTGAACCCGATAACATTCCAACTCTCCACCCGGCCATGTTATGACTTTTACTTAATGAATTTAATTCGATAACAACATCCTTTGCGCCTTCAATACTTAATAAGCTCATTGGGTTATTTCCCGATAGAGATCGGGACAAAATAAAACTATAAGGATTATCATGACAGATGAGTATGTTATGTTTTTTCGCAAAGGAAACTAGTTGATTAAATAATTCTTTGGTGGGTAATTGGCCGGTTGGCATGTGAGGATAATTTACAAACATCAAGCAGCCCCTCCCGGCCTCCCCACCACTGGCGGGGAGGAGTTTGGCAGCTCTTAAATTCTTTTCTATCTCTCCAAAATCAGGAAACCAGCTATTCTCTTCTTTCAGCGTATACTCTATAACGTTAGCACCGGCGATTGTAGCTGCGCTTTTATAGGTTGGATAACCAGGGTTCGGTACAAGTACAGTATCTCCTTTATTCAAATACGTCATGCAGATATGCATAATACCTTCTTTGCTTCCTATAAGCGGCAGTATTTCTGTATCGGCATTTAATTCAACATTATACCATTTTTTATACCATCTGGCAATTGCATTTCTTAAAACCGGACTTCCTTTATAATTCTGGTATGCATGTGTATTAGACTTTGCAGCTTCATCCTGCAACACCTTTATCACATCAGGATGCGGGGGCATATCAGGGCTCCCAATGCCCAAATTGATCACCTGCTTGCCGGCTTTATTCATCTCATCGATCTCTCTCAGTTTTTGAGAAAAATAATATTCACCGATTCCATTCAACCTTTTTGCTACCTGCATTATTTACCTTTTTTATAGACGCCATATATCCGTAACGCCTCGGTTAATGGCTTTATATTTTTTATAACTTTATTAAACTGCTCTAAAGTTGAGAATTCAAGATCTGCATGAAAGGAATACTTCCAATCACTTCCGGGAATAGGAAAAGACTGGAGCTTGCTGAGATTGATATCTCCATCAGAAATTTTGGTAAGTACTTTTGCAAGACTTCCTTTTGAATGATCCGTCTGGAAATTAACGGAAGCTTTGTTAGCATCATTAATATCATTTGCGGCTTCAGGAGTTTCTAAAACCAAAAATCTTGTATAATTATTTTTGAGCGTGTGAATATTTGGGGCAATGATATTTAATTGATAAAGCTCCGCTGCGAGTTTACTTGCGATGGCGGCAATATGTTTACTTCTATGCTGATGAACATGTTTGGCACTAAGAGCGGTATCTTCAGTTTCAATCAATTTCCAGTTATACTTTTCCAAATATTCTGTGCATTGCAGCAAAGCCATAGGATGTGAGTGTACTTCCCGGACGTCTTCCGGCTTTACGCCGGGGTTTGCAAGAAGGTTTTGTTTTATATGAAGATAAATTTCTCCAACAATTTTCAGATGGCTTTTTTGCAGCAGATTATAGTTTGGCAAAATACTTCCGGCAAGGGAATTTTCAATAGCCATTATGCCGCCATCGCTTTTATCTTTATCTGAAGCGATTTTCACAACTTCACGAAAAGTAGAGCAGCAAATAATCTCAACATTATTTCCAAAATATTGTCTTGCAGCAACCTGGTGAAAACTGCCTTCAAATCCCTGTATAGATATTTTTTTACTCATGCTAATAAAAATCCCCCGATTTTTTCGGGGGACTTTCTTTATGTTTATCTGTTATTTCAGTTTTAACAAAAGCTTCCCCACCTATTTCTAAAATAGTAGCTAAAATAAAATTGGGTATTTGCTTTTGCGTTGTTCATTGTTTTATTTTTCAAAAGTAAGCATGTGAAATGAATTTACCAACCTAATTTTTTCAGTAGCTATTATTTATAAAGACAACGTTCAATAAAATAAAATTTTAGATATTACTATGAAACTGATGTAAAATAAAAAACCGCTTCCAAAAAGAAACGGCTTTTAGATTGCCTGTCAAATAAAAAATTTATAGTATTTAAGTAAGTACTTATAATTATTTGTTCATCATTGTGTCTTTACCCATCAGGTTAGATGAATCAGTCATCATCTTAGAGGATGTATCAGACATAGCCGGAGCCATTTTTGATGCATCAGAAGACATCATGGTTGAAGTAGAATCTTTTGTTACATCAGTGCTTTTAGTAGAATCGTCATTACAAGCTGCAAACAATGCAGAAATCGAAAGAACAATAAGTGCTTTTTTCATTTATTTAGTTTAAAATTTTCTAATTTATTTTTAGTTTATACTGTTACTTACAAAAAGTAACCCATGGTAAAAAAGTTTTTTCAGGTTTTTTTTTGGGTTACTTTTCCATATTATAAGTATTAATAACAGCCTTGTGAATATATATGAACAGGAGAAAGCATTGTTAGAAGGTCTGGCTGCCAACGAAACAAATGCTGTTGAAACTATTTACCGGGAGAATTATCAAATGATTCAAGCTTTTATAGTTAAAAACAATGGCTATCCCGAAGACGCAAGAGATATTTTCCAGGAAGCAATGATTGTACTTTTTGAGAAAGCTAAATTAAATTCCTTTGTTTTAACCTGCCAGATAAAAACATACTTATATTCAGTTTGCAGGCGTTTATGGTTAAAGAAGCTTCAGCAACGAAGCCGGTACTATCCTGCGGTTGAATTATTGAAGGAAACCGTACCTGTTGAAAATGAGATTGAAGCACATGAGAAACAGACTGCTGATTTTAACTTGCTGGAAGAAACACTTGCTAAAATAGGTGAACCTTGTAAAAGCATATTAGAGGCTTATTATATCCAAAAGAAATCAATGCCCGATATTGCGGCAGCTTTTGGATATACCAATGCTGATAATGCTAAAACACAGAAATATAAATGCCTTGTGAGATTGAAGAAAATATTTTTTGCACAATATAAAAATGGTGAATAATATGAACGACACTTTACTTTTAGACGCAATTGAACGATATAGGAACGGCGAAATGTCTCCTCAGGAAATTATTTTTTTTGAAGAGTTACGAAAAAATAATCCTGACATAGACCACCTGGCTGCAGAGCACAATTTCTTTTTAGGCGAGCTTGATAAATTGAGTGAAATAAAAGCATACAGACACACACTTAATGAAGTGGAAAATAAGCTGGCGAATGAAGGAATAATTTCTCAAAGAAAAGCAAAGGGGAAGGCAAGGGTTATTTATCTGTGGAACCGTTATCGCCGAACTATAGCTGTGGCCGCTTCGATTGCAGGTATTGTTTCATTATCCACTGCAACTATTGTTTCTATGTATTCCGAAAACAAGAAAGTTGCTGTGATTACCCCATTGGTTGATCATAAGCTCAACCAAATGGAGCACAAGCTTAATCAAATGGAGCATAAGCTTAATGACGCATCTGTTATTGCAAAGCAACCTGTAAAACCCAAGCTTGAAGCGAACTTCAGGGCAACCGGATTTTTACTGGACGGTAACGGCTATATTATTACTAATGGACATGTTATAAATGATGCACGCAATATTATTGTCGAAAATAAAAAAGGTGAACAGTTTTTTGCAAAACCTGTGTATGTAAATAAAATTACAGACCTGGCTATTTTAAAAATTACTGATACTTCTTTTAAAAAAATTGCAAGCCTGCCTTATACATTTACAAAATATTCATCTGAGCTTGGGGAACATATTTTTACATTAGGCTATCCGCGTGAAGAAGTTGTGTATGGTGAAGGGTATTTGAGTGCGAAATCAGGTTACTTTGGTGATACTACTTCTTACCAGATCAGTATCTCAGCAAACCCCGGAAACAGCGGTGGCCCTGTCATCAATAAAAATGGTGAAATCATTGGCATCATCAGCAGTAAAGAAACTAGTGCAGATGGTGTTGTTTTTGCTATCAAATCAAAAAATATTCATACTGCTCTTAAAGAACTCAAAAATGGTGAAACCATAAAGCTGCCTTCTGTTAATTCTTTAAAAGGGCTTACCCGTGTGCAGCAAATTCAAATGCTGGAAGATTTTGTTTATATGGTTAAGGGAAATTAAGAGAAGGCCTCACCCCAACGCCTCTCCAAAGGAGAGGCAACTATTTTAACAGGTTGAATTTTAATTGAGGTTGGCGAGTTGGAACATTAAACTTTTATCAATCCCATAGCTTTCGTGGATAGACGCCATTTTCCACTAAAGATTCTATACTTTTTTTTACACCCGGAGCATCTTCACGGTAAGTAACACCAAACCATTGAGATGATGTAGGTATCACTTTGATTACGCCTTTCTGTTCATGGATAAATGCATCTCCAATAATCGGAATAAAAAATTCCGCCTTTATATTTTTTATATTTTCTTTCAGAAATTTTTGAAACAATTTTTGAATATATTGAAACACGTCGGGATGAAATCCCCAAAAATTCATACTGACTGCGGTATTAACCGGCACCTCAGTTTTTATATCATTTTCCTCATCAATAATTTTATTTCCTTCAGGATAAATTTTTATTCGTTCTGCAATGCTTATTAAATTTCCATTGGCATCTACCTGGCATACTCCACGACTTACCGTTCCATTTTCTGAAAGAGTTTTGGCAAGCTCATAACCTATGATACAGAAAGTTTGGGGCGAAACTTCTGAAGTTAAAAATTTCGCAGCTTTCTCAAATCCGTCTTTACCATAAAAATCATCGGCATTTATAACTGCAAATGGCTCATGAATAACATCTTCTGCACATAACACTGCATGAGCTGTACCCCATGGCTTCGTACGTTCTTGCGGCAATTCAAATCCATCCATGTAGGAATCCATTTCCTGCATTACATATACAGTTTCAATCCTGCCTTTAAGCTTTGTTTCAAAAATATTTTTAAATGCATCAGCAAAATCTTTTCTTATAATAAAAACAATTTTACCAAAGCCACTTCGTATTGCATCATAAATTGAATAATCAATAATAGTTTCACCTAAAGGACCAAAAGCATCCATTTGCTTAATGCCGCCATACCTGCTTCCCATACCAGCCGCTAAAATTAAAAGTGTTGGTTTCATAGTATATTAATTATTTCGAGTTTATTGTTTAGAAGGTTTTAGAAGGTTCCGGTGTTTAGATTATATGATGACGAACCGCATTAAATTTGATACGAAAATAAGCAAGAATTTTTATGCTGTAAATTCAAATAAATGAATTCATTAGATGATCCGGAAAATTTTACGGTACATATTCAACCCTTAAGTAATGTTCTGTTCGACAAACACAATGTTATGGTATCTATGCTTCGGCTTGATACAATACACCCGGTAGTTTCAGGAAACAAAATATTTAAGCTGCATTATTTTTTGGATGAAGCATTTAATTCTATCCATAAACAAATTATAACTTTTGGAGGAGCATATTCCAATCATCTTGCTGCTACGGCCTATGCATGCAATATGAAAGGAATAAAGTCTATTGGTATTGTACGCGGTGACAAGCCTCCGGAGCTTTCACATACATTGCTATTCTGCATTCAAAACGGAATGCAGCTTGAATTTATAAGCCGCTCCCGATACCAAAATATTAATGATGAAGAATTTAATAACAGACTCATAAAAAAATATGGTGATTATATTTTAATACCAGAAGGAGGTTTCTCTCAAAAAGGAACTAAAGGTGCAGAGCTTATATTTAATTATTTCAACTCAAAAAAATTTACACATATTTGTTGCCCGATAGGAACCGCTACAACATTTGCAGGATTAATAAATGGATCGGATAGTAAATCGGAAATTATGGGATTTAGTTCTTTGAAAAATTTGAACGACGTTCATGAAAGACTAAAAAAGTTAAATGTTGATGAAATAAAAAGCTATTCATTTAACGATAATTATCATTTTGGAGGTTATGCAAAAAAAACAATGAAACTGATTGATTTTATGAATACTTTTTTTGAAGACAATAAAATCCCATTGGATTTTGTTTATACAGGTAAGATGATGTTTGGTGTATATGACCTTATAA